>CAKSPL010000201.1 GCA_934481325.1 uncultured Eubacteriales bacterium
CGGGAGAACTGCTTGTGGTTTATAACGGAAACGACAAGACGCTGGTCAAGGTCATTGACACCGAAAGCCTGACCATCAGGGAGGAAAAACGTCTGCCGTTCAGTATTTTCTCGCTCGCTTACAATTCCGCCGCGCGGCAGTATGTTGCGGGGCGTTCCGGCGGGCGCGATTTCGGGATTCTGGATGAGGATTTCAACGTTGTGACCGATCGTGTCAGCACGGATTATTCCGGTTACGACAAGGACGAGATTTACGATTACAAGCTCGGCACCAATCTCCTGACGCAGGGGATTGACTGCGACAGCCGGTACGTGTATTTCGTGCTCAGCGGCAGAGTGACCGGAGGGTGGAAGAACTATTTGCTTGCCTTCGATTACAGCGGCAGGCACATCTTTACCAAGGTTTTGCCCACCGCCTCGCTGGAAGTGGAAAACGTCTTTCATATCGGTGCCGCCGTCTACGTGACCTGCAACGGGTCAAAGAACGGCTCCCGAAACCCCTGCTACCGCATTTCGGTATTGCCAAAGGAGGAATAATGAAAAAAATATGGACCCGCATCGGTGCGCTCCTGTTGTGCCTGTGCCTGACGGTGCCGCTTGTTTCCTGTGATTTCTTCGGGAAAAAGCCGGCTGCCGAGGCACCGTTCACGATTGCGTCCGACACCGACTCCGCCTGCCGGATTCTCTATCCCGCGTCGGGCGGAAATACCTGGAAGGCACTTGCCGGGGTGTTGGCAAACGCCATCCGAAAGATTACGGGCGTAACGCCCGGTGTGTTGCCGGATACGGAAAGCGATGCCGACGGTGACATCCTGCTCGGAGATACGAGCCGCGCTCTTTCCGGCACCGCGACCAAGGCATTGGAGGGGCAGGACAATGCGTTCTCCTTTACCGTGGCGGAAGGGCGGCTGGTGATTGCCGCTACCAACCTGGAAGCCGCAAAGCTGGCGGTTTCCTACTTTGAAATGCAATGCACCGGCACGCTGGGCGGAACGGTGAGCGAAGGGACGCTGACGCTCCCGGCAGGGCTTGCGGTTACCCGCGCGGTGGCAAAAGGCGGTGCCGAACCGGCGGAGCTTTTGCAAAATGCTTCCGTGATGCAACCGGCGGCGGAGGAATCGTTTTCCGTTGCCGCCTCCAAAACCGGCGGGCGCGTGCTTGCCGCCACCGCCGTGGCGGATAAGCTCTATACGGTGCAGACCGAAGACAACGGTATTCTGATGGTTTCCTATGGGCTTTCCAAGGGCAAATTGCTTGCCCGCGGGGAATCGCTTGCCATTTCCGGCGGGGCGACCGGGATGTGCTACAATCCGGTAACGGGGCTTCTGACGCTGCTTGGAACTGACGGAAAACGGCTGTATTTTGTCAATCCCGAAACGCTGACGCTCTCCGGCACCGCTTCTCTCAGCGTTGCCGTGGACGCCATCGCCTATGACCCGGAAAACCTCTGCTACGTGGTGCGGAAGGCGGCGGACGGCAGTTTCTTTTATCTTGATAATTCCTGCGCAAAAACCGGGGGGTCGTTTACCGCCGTGTTTGACGGCGACCGGCTTTCCACCGGGGCGGTAGCCCTTGGCGGGATGGAGGCGGACAGCCTCAACGTGTACCTTTTGTACAAAACGGAAGGGGACAAAGCCGCGCTGGTGATGCAGGCAAGGGACGGCACAAAACGGCTTCTTACCCCGGTGTCACTGCGCGGCTCTCCCGTGGCACTGACCCGCAGCGGGCGTGTGTTTTACGCCGTGACCGAAACCGAAACCGGCAGTACGCTCACCAGGCTGACCCTGCCGCTTACGCCGGATTATGACGAGCCGTTTGAGCTGTTCAACGAAAAGAACACCGAAGCCGTGGATTCCTCTTACATATCCTCGAAATATCTGTTTGACGTTTACGCGATTGTGAAAAAGGACTTTGCCCGCAACAACGTGTTGCAGGGTGCCTGCACGGACGGGAAGTACGGTTACTTTTTTGCCGAATATCAGGGCGGCAAGAACAATTATTACAACAGCGAAACCCATGATACCGTGATTGTCAAGGTGGATATGGCGACCCTTGAGGTAATCAAACTGAGCAAGCCGTTGCCCCTCGGGCATTCCAACGACGGGTGCTACAACCCGTACACGGGTCAGCTGGCAATCGCTTATTGCGGCACGAACGGCGCAACCGGGGAAAACCTTTATAAAAAGGCTGTTTTTGTGGATCCGGAAACGCTGGAAATCACCGGCGAGGTAACCGCCGCCGTCACCTTCTACTCCATTGCCTACAATCCGAATACCGGGCAGTATATCGCGGCGCGTGACGGCATCAATTTTGCCGTGCTGGATGAAAATTTTCAGCTGGTGCGCAAGGTAAACACGGATTACTCCTCCTACGACCGGGATGTGATTTACGATCATATTGCGGACGGTACGCTGGTCACACAGGGCATTGACTGTGACAGCCGGTACGTTTACTACGTGCTGGGTGCAAAGCTGGGTGGCGGAAGGTGGAAAAATTACCTGGTGGTTTTTGACTACGAGGGAACACACATTTTCACCAAGGTGGTGCCGGATGTGCCGTGGGAGATTGAAAATATGTTCCACATCGGCAAGGATATCTACGTTTCTTACAACGGAAAAAGCGGTAAAAACGGCAGTGTCCCATACAAGCC
>CAKSPL010000202.1 GCA_934481325.1 uncultured Eubacteriales bacterium
TTTTGTAATTTTGCTGTGTTTGATCGGCTTTGCGGCGGATATTTTCTTTATCGTAATTGAGGGTAAGGGGAATATGCGCGCCGCGGTGTTTCTCAAAGGCGGTGCCTCCCTGTTTTTTGTGGCTTTGGCGGTTTTCGGCATTGCCTGCCTTGGCGGCAATTCGTTCCGGTGGCTGATTGCAGTGGGGGCGTTGCTCGGCGTGGGGGGAGACGTGTTCCTTAATCTGCGTTATCTTCTGCCACCTGCGCGGCAAAACGGTGTTTTTGCGGTGGGAATCGGCTCCTTTCTCCTTGGTCATATTGCGTATGTGATTGCACTGGGACAAACCGACGGGCGCGCCGTTCTCATTGCTCTGCCGATTGCGCTTTGCGCCTATCTCCCGGTGTATTTTGCCGCGCGGAAGCTGTTGGACGTGCCACAGGGCATTTATCCCTTTGGGCTGTTTTACATCTTTTGCGTAATGTTTATGTTTACGCTCTCCGCCGTGGTACTCTGCCGCGTGCCGTCCTTCCCGCACGCCGTGTTTGCCGTGGGTGCCTTCCTGTTTATGACCAGCGACCTGATTCTTTGCTATCAGCTGTTCGGCAGGAAAAAATTTGCCGTACTACGCCCGCTTTTGCTGGTGCTCTACTATCTCGGGCAGATGCTGATCTGTCTGACGCCGCTGATCGCGGGGTAACCGAACGCGCGGGGCGCGCGGGGACGCGAGGGACGCGCGGGGGATGCGCAAGGGGGTGCCTTTTGGGAAAGGCACCCCCTTGACCCCCTCCAAAACCTTTCAAACAAAAGGGTAGGCTACCCCCGGGCACCTGCGGTGCGGCTACACGGCTCACGCGTTGCCTTGGGCTCACACACCCAAAGCCCCACATCAGCCGTGTGAAAGTTTTGGAAGGAGTCCAGAGGAAACTTTTTTCAAAAAGTTTCCTCTGGCGCGTCTCCTTTTGGCGTTTCTTTTTTAGCTTTCTTTGCGCCTACTCCCTGCAAAGAAAGCGGGCAAGGGAGCTTGCTGTGTAACGATTTTTTGCCGGGGGTGCAAAAGCGGGTAGGGACGCTCGCTGTATAACGGTTCTTCGCGCCGGGGTGCGGGTGTAGCCCAAAGCCGTGCCAAACGCCCGCCCGGCACAGCAAAAAAGAGAGGGGACTTTTTCAAAGTCCCCTCTCTTGCTTTTCGGATCAGGAAAGCCCCTCAATGGTAAAGCGGTGGATATGCCCCACGTTGCTGCTGTCGCGCGTGTTGTATATCACATAGAAGGTATTGCCGATATGGCAGATATTTTCAGTTTCAATCTCGGAAATCTCGCCGTCCGGCAAAGGAATCCGGCAGATGGTAACCAATTGACCCTCCCAGGTGGAAATCACCAGATATCCGTAGCCGCTGTCACTGATACCGTCCTCGCCGTCACCGGTCAGCACGGCATAGATGTACTTGTCGTCGCAGTCAATACCCTGGGTGATATGCCCCTCGGAGAAGTTGGAATAGTTTTTCTCGGTCATCACGCGTTCCAGATATGTCCAGTATCCGCCTGCGGCATTTCTGTAATTGCCGTTGTACATCTTGTAATATCTGCCCGTTGCGGTAACAAAGGTATTGCGGCTCTCGTTATACGCCATTGCGTGGGCACCCTCAATCGCATCCACAATCGTCTTGTTGATCGTCAGGGTTTCGGGATCGATGAAGGAAAGGATTCTGCTGCGTTTCACATCTCTGCCGTTTTCGTCCTTGGTTGTCTCCATCCCGCAGTGAACCACAATCAGCTCCTTGGTTTTGGAGTTGTATGCCATATCGTTGGAGTGATCCAGGTACATCGGCTCGCTGATCATCACGGTTTTCATCGTTGCAAGGTCAATTTTGACAATCTTTGTGGTATGCGCGGAGGTCTTGTAGTAGGCGGCTTCCCGTTCCTCCTGACCTGCCCCTGCGGGTATCTTCTGATCCTCCAGGCAGGCGTAGAGATAAGTGCCGTCGGTGCAACCGCCCTGCACCACAAAGTGAGTGCCGGCTTCCTGTACCGTTGCCACGAAACCGATATGCTCTACGTTTCTTACTACGGCAGGCAGTGTGTAGGCATAGTTGTAGCCGTTTTTGAAGGTCATCGTGCCGTCCTTTGTGCTGAGCTTGTAGTTCAGCTTTTTGTTGGCGGCAATAAAAGTATTCACTGCCTCCTCCAAAATTTCAAACCCGGTTGCCATCACGACCAGCTTTTTATCCATCGCGCGGATGATGTAGGTCAGGTCGTTTGTGATTTCCGCCTTTACCGTAGCGGAAGCGGCGCGGTTGGTATCCCCAATCAGGATTTCAAATCCGTCACTCTCGGCGGTGCGGTCATCCGTCACCTTCGGCTTGGTTTCGGTCTTCGTCCAAACAAACTGCTGAATGCTTTCGGCAAGCTGACGGCGGGCGTTGTTCATCCCGTCCTTAGCGTTGTAGGCGTAGACGATGGTGCAGGCGTTGTTCTTGCCCGAAACCACTTCAAAGGTTTCAATCGGATCCTCGGCGGGCGGATCGTCCTTTTTGCAGGAGGAGAATACCGTCACCAGGCTCGCAATCATCAGAACGGCGAGAAACAGAGAAATTACTTTTTTCATAGCAGAGATTCCTTTCTTTTTACTCTATTGTAATTTTATGACACGGCTTGTATGGGAC
>CAKSPL010000203.1 GCA_934481325.1 uncultured Eubacteriales bacterium
GGTGAACAGACACTTACTGCCACCGGAGTTTCCGCACTCCCGGCGGAAATCGCCATCGGTTGTGAGGACGGAGAAGGTGTTATTTTCGACGGGGAAAGCCTGCTGAAACCGGAAAATGACGGGGTGCTGCGCGCGGTACTGGAAAAACCGGACACGCTGACGGTCTGCCACGATGCCAAAAGTCTTTATAAGGTGCTTTCGACAAAAGGAATCCACTACCGCCACGCCGGCTTTGACACGATGCTTGCCGCTTATGTGCTGAACCCCGGCGACACGGGGTTTGATTTGCCGCGCCTTGCGCTCTCGGTGCTGGGTACGGCACTTCCGCCGTTCCCGCAGAGCCTGACGCTTCTGTTGCCGCTTTACCGGGAACAGTCCGAAAAAATCGCCTCGCTCGGTATGGAAAAGCTGCTGAAAGAAATCGAAATGCCGCTTTCCGCAGTGCTTGCCGATATGGAGCTGGCGGGATTTTGTGTCAACCGGGATGGATTGGTTGCCTACGGCGCACAGTTGACGGAGGTTGCAGAGCAGCTTTCCGAGCGCATCCGCTATTATGCGGGCGGGGATTTCAATATCAACTCCACCAAGCAGTTGGGCGAGGTCTTGTTTGAACGGCTGGGCTTGCCGCACGGCAAAAAGACCAAAACCGGATATTCCACCAATGCGGAGGTGCTGGAAAAGCTCCGCCCCGTTCACCCGATCGTAGACGATATTCTGGACTATCGCCAGCTGACCAAGCTAAACAGCACTTATGCGGAGGGGCTGGTCAGGGAAATTGAAGCCGACGGGCGCATCCGCACGGTATTCAAGCAGACCGGAACTGCCACAGGGCGGCTTTCCTCGGCGGAACCGAATTTGCAGAATATCCCCATCCGCACAGAGCTGGGGCGCGAGCTTCGCCGCTATTTTGTGGCAAAAAGCAAGGATTATGTGCTGATTGACGCCGATTATTCTCAAATTGAGCTGCGTCTGCTTGCCGCACTTGCCGGGGATGAGAATATGATCCGCGCCTTCCGGAACGGAGAGGATATTCACACCTCCACTGCCGCCACCGTGTTTGGTGTGCCAAAGGAAATGGTCACGCCCGAAATGCGCAAAAGCGCAAAGGCGGTCAACTTCGGGATTGTATACGGTATCGGCGCACACAGCCTCTCGGAGGATCTGCATATCAGTATGAAGGAGGCAAAAGCCTATATCGACAGCTATTTTGCAGCTTATCCCGGCATCTCGGCGTATCTGGACAACACGGTAAAGGAAGCAAAGGAAAACGGCTTTGTTACCACACTGTTCGGGCGGCGCAGATATATCCCGGAGCTGAAAATGTCCAACAAAAATATGCAACACTTCGGGGAGCGGGTTGCAATGAACAGCCCGATTCAGGGCACCGCCGCCGATATCATCAAAATCGCTATGATTCGCACAGACGAAAAGCTGAAAGCCTCCGGGCTTGATGCAAAACTGATTTTACAGGTACACGACGAGCTGATTGTGGAATGCAAACGGGAGGAGGCAGACGCCGCCAAAAAGATTCTTGTGGATGAAATGGAATCTGCCGTTACCCTTGCAGTGCCGCTCTCGGTCAGTGCCGGAACGGGGGAGAACTGGTATGAGTGTCACTGAACGCGCAAGTGGGGTGCTGATGCACATCAGCACCCTGCACGGAGACTATTCCTGCGGTTCCTTCGGAA
Organism: uncultured Eubacteriales bacterium; assembly: GCA_934481325.1. GTDB lineage: Bacteria > Bacillota > Clostridia > Oscillospirales > CAG-272 > Firm-07. Next base: position 1,689 of record CAKSPL010000203.1, read on the forward strand.
AAGAAGCAAAGGAATTTGCGGATTTTCTGGCAGATGCCGGATTTTCCTACTGGCAGGTGTTGCCGTTCTGTATTCCGGATGACTGTGCCTCGCCCTACAAATCCAATTCCGCCTTTGCGGGAAATCCCGCCTTCATCGACCTGCCGACGCTGGCAGACGAGGGGCTTCTTACCGCAAAAGAACTGGAAAGCGCACGGCAGAAAACGCCGTACGCCGCCGAGCTCTCACGGTTGGGGGAGGAGAGGGAAGCACTGCTTCGCCGTGCGGCAAAGCGGGCAACCAACAAAGAAGAAATTCTTACCTTTGTGAAAAAACGCCCGCAATTGTGGGATGCCTGCCGTTTTCTCGCGCTGAAAAAAGCCAACGGTGGCGTGGCTTGGCAGAACTTCACGAGGATGCAAGAATCGGAAGAGGATTTATTCTATTACGCTTTTACACAATACCATTTCCACAAGCAATGGGCGGATGTGAAGGCTTATGCCAATGCACGCGGTATCCGAATCATCGGGGACGTGCCGATTTATGTGGCAGAGGACAGCGCGGACGTTTGCTTTCACCGTGACCAGTTTCTGCTGGATCGGGACGGTCGCCCCTCCTTTGTAGCGGGTGTGCCGCCGGATTATTTCTCTGCAGACGGTCAGATGTGGGGCAACCCGTTATATGACTGGGTAAGAATGGAGCAGGACAACTTTGGCTGGTGGCGGGAGCGGATGGAGCATACGCTTACGCTCTTTGACGGGGTGCGCTTTGACCATTTCCGCGGGGTGGAATCCTATTGGAGCATCCCCGGCGGTGCCAAAACCGCAAGGGAAGGCAAATGGGAAAAGGGCCCCGGTATGAAGCTGGTAAAGGCACTCCGCGAGGTGGCGGGTGACCGACTGATTATTGCGGAGGACCTCGGTGACATCACCAAAGAGGTTGCCGAGCTTGTAGAGGAAAGCGGATTC
>CAKSPL010000204.1 GCA_934481325.1 uncultured Eubacteriales bacterium
ATGCCGTACTGCGGGTCATTTTCGTCCTCACACCACGCAAGCAGACATTCGCCCGGGCGCGCAAAGCAGAAAATGTTGTCGATATGACCGTTTGTTTCATCCAAATAGATGCCGTGCGGAATCCAAATCACCTTTTCGGCACCGAGATATTCCTTTAAGGTGTTTTCAATCTCGGAGCGGGAAAGATGCGGATTGCGTCCGGCGGAAAGCAGACATTCTTCGGTTACCACCACGGTTCCCTCTCCGTCGGTGTGGATGGAGCCGCCCTCCAGCACGAATCCGTCGGTACGATAGCGGTCGGCACCCTCCAATTCACACACCTTTTCGGCAATCAGGTCGTCCGCGTCCCAGGGGAAATACAGTCCGTCCACAAGTCCGCCCCAGGCGTTGAACTCCCAGTCCACCCCGCGAAGGGTTTTCCCGTTTGTAACAAAGGTGGGGCCGCAGTCTCTCACCCAAGAATCGTTATTGCTTGCTTCCACCACCCGCACCCGGGGAGAAAGCGAGGCGCGAGCGTGGCGGAATTGCCCGGCACTGACCAGCACCGTGACGGGTTCAAAGGCGGAAATGGCATCCGCCACCTGCGCAAAAACGCGCTGTGCGGGCTTGCCGCCTTGCCGCCAGTTATCCGGGCGTTCGGGCCAGATGAGATAGGTGCCGCGGTGTTTTTCAAATTCGCCGGGCATCCGGTATCCGTCTGCCTTCGGCGTTGTATCCAGTTTGTTCATATGATTCCTTTCTGCGGCGGGTGGGTCATTCCCCCGTGCTTACCGCCGCCCGATGCTTTTTTTGACTGTTTGCCGCAATCAGCTCTCCGATGGCAACGGCAAGCAGGGTGCCGAGGAGCAACGGCAGCTTTTCCGCCACCTCCGCCCCGGAAAGCGGCACGATACAGAAGAATACCGAGAGGACAAGCAGAGCCATCGGCACATAGGTCATCAGCCACAACCACGCCCCGCGGGCATTGACGCGGAAGGGGCGTTCGCGCTCCGGGTCGGCTTTCCGCAATTTCAGGAACGCCGGGAAAAGCATAATATACGAGAGCAAGAGCGTAACCATATTGAGCGCGAAAAAGCTCCAGAACACATCCTCACTCGGAATCAGCGGTGCAATCAGCACGATTGCCGAGGCAATGGCACCGTTGGTCAGGTTTGCGCCCATCGGCATTCCGCGCTTTTTGTCCTTTACCGCGAAAAATTGCGGCAGTGCGCCGCGCTCCGCGGCATAAGCGGCAACGTTGTTGACCCCAAGCGACCAGGAAAGCAGGTTTGCCACCAGGGTATAAAGGAATACCAGTCCGACCAGGGTGATGATTACGCCGCCCGAGGTGTTCAGCAGCAGCTTGAAGCTGTCCAGAATCCCGCCGGAGGCGGAAAGCTCGCCCGCGGGGACCGCCACACTGATGCCGAACGCCGAGAACAGGTAGAAAAACGCGATAATCATCCCGCCCGTGATAATGGCAAGCGGAATTTCCCGTTTCGGGTTCTTCATTTCGGAGGCGAAGGTGGTGACCACCTCAAACCCGAGGAAGTTGAACACGATGACCGACACGTAGGAAAGCCCGCCGCCGGAAAACGAGGGGAGGAACGAGGAAGGCGTGAAGGCGTTGGCGGAGCCTCTTGTAATCAGCGCGTAAATGCCCAGCCCCCCGATCGAGAGCATCAGCAGGGCTTTGAGAATCGCGGCGATGTTGAGAATCCATTTGCTTTCGCTGACGGGAAAGCCGCTGATGCCCACGACAATCCAGATAAACGCCAGTTGCAGAAGAAGCGACAGCCATACCGGCATCATATAGCCCGAAATACTGCCGATGATATCGGTAAACAGCACGGCAAGCGAACCCATCCAAAGCGCGAAGTTGATATAATAGTACCACGCCACGCGACTGCCCCAGCGGGGGCCGAAGGCGCGCTCTACCCAGTCATAAATACCGCCCTCGCCCTCATAGGTGGTGCCAAGCTCTGCCGAAATCAGCCCGTAAGGGAGGAAAAAGGCAATCAGCAGGAAAATCCACCAAAAGAACTGGGCGTTGCCGATGGCAGCGGCAGGGGGGGAGGATTCCACCACCAGCACAATGAACAGGTCGCCGAGCAGGGCGATTTTTGCCGCTTCCTTTTTCATCTCGCAGGGGATTTCGTGCCGGAGCAGGTACACGAGAATGCCGCGCATTGCCGTAAGTCTGTTTTCTGCCTGGTCAAAGGCAACCGAATGTTCTCCGTCCAATACCGCGTCCACAACCTCCTCCCCGCGCGAGGCGGGCAGGCAGTGCAGGAATTTCACATCCGGGGAGGCCTTTGCCAGCATTTCGGGCGTGACCTGAAACTTCGGCATAAAGATGGCAAGGCGTTCCTCGCGGGAAAGCTCCTTGTTGTAAAGCCCGTACCACACGTCGGTGTAGACAAAATCGGCATCGGCAAGTGCCGCGTCCTCGTCATCGGTCACTTCAAACTTCCCGCCCGACACTTTGGCATTTGCCTCGCCAAGGCGTTGCATTTCGGGCGAGAGCCGGTGCGTTTTGGGTCCGAAATGCACAAAGTGCATTCCCAACTTGGTGGTCATCATCATCGTGGAGGCGCAGACATGGGT
>CAKSPL010000205.1 GCA_934481325.1 uncultured Eubacteriales bacterium
GAATACTACGACACCTTTACCGACCGTTGCTACCGCAAAACCAAAATGATGTACTTCTACGGTGCGGTTTATGACGGAACGAATTCCGAAGGCTACCCCGTTTTCAGGCTGACCGAGAACTCTATTGTCATTGACGGCGGAATCCGGTATATGGATCATAACCCGAAATCGGTTTCCGAGTCCACCGAAACCATCACCACTCCGGACGGACGTAGCTTTGAGATTCCGGTAAAGGTCTGCGACAGTTGCGGAAGATACGAAGGCAATTACTGTGAGGAAAACGAGAACATCTCCTATCGTATCACCATCGACATTCAGGGAATCGGGCAGGCACGCAGTATCGACCTGAGTGAATACCGTGCCGGCGGAGAGTACCATTTTGACGAAAACCTCGACGAGGACGGCGAGCTGGAATACCGCCGCATTGATATCGTTACCTATGGAACAAACGGCGAGCGTTGCACGGGAATCCGCAAGGAGCAATACCGGAATCAATCCGAAAGCGAAAGCTCCTTTGACGCCTGCTGGTTGTGCGATAGTATATACGAGCAGAATCCTACCTGCACCGGGCGTGGCTCGTACTATCCCGTCTGCGCCAACTGCCATTGCACCCGTGAGCTCAGAATTGAAAGCCCCCACGGGCATCAACTCGGCTATAACTCCGAAAAAGATGTGTACTACTGCACCGTGTGCGGTTTGGAGAGTAACGGCGGAATGAACGGGGCAATTCTGATGGAAGACCTGACCGATGAAAGCAGCAAATTCTTCAGCGTCGGTTTCTATCGCCGGAATGAAGACTACACCTTTACCCCCTACCTCTCGCTGGTTGCAGAGGACGGTACGGAACTGACTCTGACCAAGTATGACTACTTCCTGTATTTCAGCTCCACCTACCAGGACAGAGTTGATATTGACCCTGCCCAGGCACTGGAAGCCGCCATCAAACAATACGGCACGGCACTGAACGGTAAGTATCAGCTGAAATTCACCTTTGTACCGGACGGAGACGAAAAGAATCTGGACTATGCCCTCACCTTTGACGCAGTTTACGTCTTTGAAAACGGCGTCCTGAAATGATTTCGTCCTACCACTAAAAACACCCCCACCAAAAGGTTTCCTTTTGGCGGGGGTTGTTGCATAAAAAAGCAGGTTTTGGGCATCATAGGGGGGACATCCTTAACAAAAAGGTGGAATACGGTATGCGTTTTTTATGGACGGAAGGAGTAACACCCCCGAAAAAAGAGCCGCTCTCGGGTGACGTTTCGGCAGAGGTGCTGGTCATCGGCGGAGGAATGGCAGGTGTGCTTTGCGCGGCGGAATTGCAAGCCCGCGGGGCAGACGTGGTGCTGGTAGAAGCCGGGGAGCTTGGCGGCGGCATTACCAAAGGCACCACGGCGGTGCTCAGCGCACAGCACGATACGCTGTACAGCGACATTGCCGAACGGTACGGGCTGGATGCGGCGCGAGAGTATCTGCGTGCCAATCTCTCGGCAATGGAGCGATTCCGCAAAGCGGCGGAAACGGTCGATTGCGATTTTGCCGCGCGCCCTTCCCTGATGTATTGCCTGCCCGGGGAAAAGCAAATTGACCTGGAAAATGAGGCGGAAACTCTGCACATATTGGGGTATTCTGCAAAATACGGGCAGACCTCACCCCTCCCCTTTGCCGTGACGGAAGCAATCGTTTACCCCGATATGGCGGAGTTTCACCCGTTGAAATTTCTGTATGCAAAAGCGCAGGATATCCGGTGTTATACGCACACACGCGTGCGGAACCTCAAAGGAACAACGGCAATCACCGATCGCGGCACCATACGGGCAAAAAAGGTGATTGTTGCCACCCATTTCCCGTTTATCGACCGTCACGGGCTGTATTTTATGAAGATGTATCAGAAGCGTTCCTATGTGATTGGCTACCTTGGTGCGGCGGATTTCGGTTGCACTGCCGTCGGTGCCGGAAAAGGGCTGTATTTTCGGAATTACGGGAACCTCCTGCTCATCGGGGGCGGTGATCACCGCGCCGGCAGAAAAGGCACGGCGTTCGGGGAGATTGAGGCATTTGCAAAGCGGCATTTTCCCCGTTCCCGTGAGGCATTCCGTTGGGCAAATCAGGATTGCGTTACGCTGGACGGCATCCCTTATATCGGCGCGTACAGCAAATCTATGCCGGGCGTATTCGTGGCAACCGGCTTTGGCTTATGGGGAATGACCACCGCTATGGCGGCATCGGAAATTCTTGCCGACGCCATCGAGGGCAAGGAAAACCGGAACGCGGCGGTATTTGCACCGGGGCGGAGTATGCTCCACAAGCAGTTGTTCTGCAATCTCGGGGTAACGTTGACGGATTTTTTGATTCCCACCGTGAAGCGTTGCCCGCACCTTGGTTGCGCACTTCGCTACAACGCGGCGGAACACAGCTGGGATTGCCCCTGCCACGGCTCGCGTTTTGAGGAGGACGGCACGCTGATGGACAACCCGGCAAACAAAAACGCCCGCGTGTAAGAAACCCACGCGGGGAACGCGGAGGATGCGGCAGGGGGAACTTTTTGCAAAAAGTTCCCCCTGCACCCCTGCAAAAAATCT
>CAKSPL010000206.1 GCA_934481325.1 uncultured Eubacteriales bacterium
GTGCGGGGTCGTCCCTGGCAGGCTCCGGAAGCTGCACGTTTTCCCCGGAGGGTGTTTCCTCAATAGAAAACGCGGACAAGAGATCGGTTTTCTCTGCGGCATTTTCCGCATCGGTTCCGTTCTCCCGCGCGATTGGGTCAGTCCCGGAAATATCGGGGGATGCCGCCTGTCCGGCTTCCTTCTGCCCGACTTCCCCCTGCCCGGCCTCACCGGCAGAGGTTTCCGCTTCTTTTCCGGGTTCCTCCGTCTCCTCGGGCAACGACCCCGCCCCCATCTCATCGGCGCGGTCGCTCTCCGATTCCGCCGTGTGCGTTGCGCCGGCTCCGGAAGATTCGGATTCCGCGCCCGCCGTATCGGGTTTGCCCACCTTTTTTGCCGCGCCGAAAATATCCTTTACCAGGCTCTCTACCGTAAGCCCCGCCACGGCATCCGCCTCCGACATCGGCGTTTCGCTCTTTTCTGCGTCGGTACGGGCGTTTTCCGCGCCGCTATGGGTATTTTCCGCATCGGCACGGGCGTTTTCCGCGTCGTTATGGGTGTTTTCCGTACCGCCGGGGGTCAACTTCTCCGTCGGTATTACGGGTTTTTCCGAGGCTGCGGCATTTTTGTCCTCCTGCGCGGTTTTTTCGGCTTGTGCCTCCGCGGCGCGGATGCGCCCCCGCCGCTTTTTCTTTCCGGAACGCGCCGTAGCATCCCCTCCGGCGGTTTCCGGGTCACGCGCGATTCCGGCGGCGTCCGCCGTCGGTTCTGCCGGTGACGCTCCGGATTCAGAGGTATCCTCTCTGATTTTCGCACGAAGCTGTTCCAACAGGCTGTCGGTTTCCTCCCAATTGTGCGTTTTACTCACGGGATCCCCTCCTTTCTTTCATCATTGGTCCGTCATTTTTTCGGCGTGCGCTGTTGATGTGCCGCCTCGCAGAGAAGCACCGCCGCCGCCGTGGAAACATTGAAGGAATTGACCTTGCCGTACATCGGGATGGACACCACGTAGTCACTGCGGCGGCGCACCAATTCCGACACGCCGTCCCCTTCACTGCCCAGCACAATCGCGGCGGGAACGCTCATATCCGTATCGTAAAAGCTGTCTCCGCCCGCCTCCGCGGAAAAAATCCAAAGCCCCTCTTTTTTCAGCTCCTCTATGGCGGAAGAAATATTGGAAACCTTGGCGATTGCAAGATGCTCGATTGCCCCCGCAGATGCCTTGGTCACCAGCGGGGAAAGCCCCGCGGCGTGGCGTTTGGGCAAAATCAGCCCGTGTGCACCGCACCCCTCCGCACAGCGGATAATCGCGCCGAGATTGTAAGGGTCGCAGATGCCGTCGGCAATCACGATCAGCGGCTTTTCCCCGCGCTCCCGCGCGATGGCAAGGATATCCTCCACCGTGCAGTATTCCTTTTCCGCCGCCATTGCAATCACCCCCTGGTGGGGGGCAAAGCCCGAAATGGCGTCCAGCTTTCGGCGTTCGGTCTCCACCACGGGGATCCCCCGCGCAATCGCCTCTCCCACAATCGGCACCAACGCACCCTCGCGCTCTCCGCTCTGCACCAGCAATTTATCTACCGGGCGTCCGGAGTGGAGCAGCTCCCGCACCGCATTGCGCCCGATTACCGCGCCGTTTCCCACGCATTCGGCATCCGCCGGGGGTTGTTTTGCCGTGGCGGTTCTGTCACGCTCTGCCCCGGCAAAGCCGGGCTTTTTGCGCCCCGTGCCGGAATAAGGCTTTCTGCCCTGAAAATCTCTTTTTGCCGGATTTGCACCCGCGCGGTTGCCCGCAAACGGTTTTTTGCCGTCTTTTTCGTCACTGTAAGCCATAGCTTCTCCTTCACAGAGTTCATAATTATAATAATTATATCATATTTTGCGCGCGTTGTATAGCCCCCCGCCGATTTTCGCCGAATTTTTCCTTTTGGGCTTGCTTTTCGCCGCACCGTGTGCTATACTGATTCTGAACTTCAAACGGAGGTAAACTGATGAGAACAGACTATAAACTGATTGCGTTTGACCTGGACGGCACGCTGACACAGCACCGCACCAAGCTCGGCGAGGAAAACAAAGCGGTATTGGACAAATTGCGCGAAAAATATCATCTGCTGATGATCGGTGCCGGCGCGTGTATGCGCATTTTCGGGCAGATGAACGAATACCCCATTGACATTATCGGAAACTACGGGATGCAGGTCTCACGCTACAACCCGGAAACCGGAAAGCCGGAAATTCTGGAAAACGCAAAGGCAGAAGTGGATCGCGCCCGCACGATTGCCGTGTGTGACGAAATCCGGAAAAAGTACGGCTTTACCGAATACGCCGGGGACGGTGTGGAATTTCACGATTCCGGGATGATTACCTTTCCCCTGATCGGCACCAAGGCAAAAATTGAGGACAAGCTGGCTTTTGACCCCGACCGCAGCCGCCGCAAGGTGTTTTACGACGAGGTGAAGGCGGCTTTTCCGAACTGCACGGTGTTCATCGGCGGCTCCTCCTCCTTTGATATCGCGCCCTATCCCTTCAACAAGCTCTACGCACTGGATCACTATTGCGAAGAACACGGACTGACGCACAAGGACATCCTCTACTGCGG
>CAKSPL010000207.1 GCA_934481325.1 uncultured Eubacteriales bacterium
ATTCGCCGCCGGCGGCGGGAATGCGCACCAGTGTGGAACGATTGCCCCTTGACCACGAAATGTATTTCGGTGCTTTCTTTTCCCCAAGGCGGTGATAGGACGCTTCCTCGGGGTTGAGAACCGCAGTCATCTCGCGGATATGTGCCAAAACCCCGGCAAGAAACGCATTTTCTTTGTTTTTTGCCCCGTCCCCGGTCAACGAAACATTGATATGAAGCCCGTTCCCGCTCTCGTTTTCCAACGGTTTGGGGGAAAAATCCGCAATCAGCCCGTTTCTCCCCGCCACGGCCTTTACCGCGGCAAGAAAATTCATTGCGTGATCGGCGGCACTTACCGCGTCACTGTACCGGAAGTCGATTTCGTTCTGCCCCGGTCCTTCTTCGTGATGAGAGCTTTCCGGCTGAATGCCCATTTCGGACAACGCAAGGCAGATTTCCCGTCGGACGTTCTCTCCTTTATCATCGGGTGCCACGTCCATATAGCCTGCACGGTCAAACGGGATTCCGGTCGGTTCCCCGTCCTCGTCCGTGCGGAAAAGGTAAAATTCAAACTCGGCACCGAACCGAACGGTGATTCCAACCTCTGCGGCTTTTTCCACCGCGCGGCAAAGAATCCCGCGGGAGTCCTTTTCAAACGGCGTGCCGTCCGGATACCTGATATCGCAAAACATCCGCACCACCTTGCCGTGCATCGGTCGCCACGGAAGAATGCTCAGAGTAGAGGGAATGGGAAAGAGCAGCAGGTCGGATTTTTCCACCCTGCCGAACCCCCGGATGGCGGAAGCGTCAAACGAAATGCCGTCCCGGAATGCGCGTTCCAGCTCCTCCGGCGGGATCGATATGTTTTTCTGCCTGCCAGCAATGTCGCAAAAGGCAAGGCGGATAAAGCGGACATCTTCCTCTTTTACATAGTCAAAAACCTCTTGTGCCGTATAAAGCATAGCCTGTCCCCCCGAAAAATAAAAGGAAAGATGCTTGCGCCGGTGGCTCCTCGCCGCCGTCAGCAAACATCCTTGTTTACGGAAAGAGTATACACGAAGACGCAGAATTTGTCAAGAGAAAAAATAAAAAAATTTTTTGAAAAACACCCCTTGACAAGGCGCGTGCCATATGCTATAATTTTTGCCATAAAGCGACAAGGATGCCGCAGGCAAAGGGGATTTTGTCTGTGGTGTTTTGTTTTTGAGAGAGAAGCGACAAGGGCGTCGTCAGAGTGGGTGTATCTCACTCTCCCCTCGGGGACCCTTGCCGCCGTATAATTTAATATGAAGGAGATTTTGCTATGACAAATGTAGCGGAAATTTTCGGAAGTATGGTTTTTGACGACAAAACCATGGAAGCGCGCTTACCCAAGGAGACCTTCAAGGCACTGCAAAAAACCATCAAAAGCGGTAAGCACCTTGATCTTTCGGTGGCAACGGTTGTTGCCAATGCAATGAAGGACTGGGCAATCGAGCGCGGTGCCACCCATTTTACCCACTGGTTTCAGCCGATGACCGGCGTAACCGCCGAGAAGCACGACAGCTTCATTTCCCCCAAGGACGGCGGCAAGGTCATTATGGAATTTTCGGGCAAGGAGCTGATTCAGGGTGAGCCGGACGCTTCCTCCTTCCCTTCCGGCGGGCTTCGTGCCACCTTTGAGGCGCGCGGCTACACCGCGTGGGATGCTACCTCTTATGCTTTTATCAAGGACGGTGTGCTGTGCATTCCGACCGTATTCTGCTCCTACGGCGGGGAGGCTCTTGACCAGAAAACCGCCCTGCTCCGCTCAATGGAGGCCATTAACCGGCAGGCACTGCGGGTGCTGGCACTTTTCGGCAACACGGAGGTTCATTCCGTGAAAACCACGGTGGGCCCCGAGCAGGAGTACTTCCTGATTGACCGCGCGATGTATGAAAAGCGCAAGGACCTGATTTACACGGGTCGCACGCTGTTCGGCGCACGCGCCCCCAAGGGGCAGGAGCTGGATGACCACTATTTCGGTGCCATCAAACCGCGCGTGCAAGCGTATATGAAGGATCTGAACGAGGAGCTGTGGAAGCTGGGCGTGCTGGCAAAAACCGAGCATAACGAGGTTGCCCCCGCACAGCACGAAATGGCACCGATTTTCACCACCACCAACATCGCCGCGGATCATAACCAGCTGACGATGGAAGTGATGCAGAAGGTGGCAAAAAAGCACGGGCTTGTGTGCCTGTTGCACGAAAAGCCCTTTGCGGGTGTGAACGGTTCGGGCAAGCACAACAACTGGTCGATCTGCACCGACACCGGCGTAAATCTCCTGGAACCCGGCGAAACCCCGTATGAAAACGCGCAGTTTCTGCTTTTCCTTGCCGCAGTAATCAAAGCGGTGGACGAATATCAGGATCTGCTCCGCATTTCGGTTGCCTCGGCGGGCAACGACCACCGTCTCGGTGCCAACGAGGCACCCCCTGCCATTGTTTCGATGTTTCTCGGCACCGACCTTTCGGACATCCTTTCCGCAATCGAAAAGGACGAGAAATACGATCCCAAGCAAAAAGAACTGATGCGCATCGGGG
>CAKSPL010000208.1 GCA_934481325.1 uncultured Eubacteriales bacterium
CAATTCTCTTGGATAAATCCATCAGAGCATACAAGAATCGGGCAACGGGTGTCAATGTTGTCAGCGTCGGGTCGCCCTCGCGGATACGCATCGTGCGACGGATCTCTTTCGGGATTACGACTCTGCCAAGGTCGTCAATCCGTCTTACAATTCCGGTAGCTTTCATAAATTTCTCCTTGCTTTACACATTTTTCGTGTCGGACTTATTGTGTGAGGGAAGTGCGAAAAATATCCATAGAAAAAGCAGACTTTTTTAGAAATTTCTGAAAAACCCCCGATACGGTATGAGTTTTTGCAAAAAACCGGACCTTTTTTCGGAAAAATTTCCGGAAAAGCCCGAGTTTCTATTGAAAAACGCGTTCGGATGGCGTATAATGAATCCGATCATCATAAGGAGAAGTGAAAGAGATGCTGATGACAAAAGAAGAATGGCTTTCCGCCGTCGGAAAAAACGTCAGCCCCCGGGACAGGGCGATTTTGGACGCCGCCTTTGAGGTGCTGAAAAGAAACACCATCCGTAGCCCGAACGCCCCGTGGGGGGATGTTCCGGTGGTTTCTCCGTGGTCGGGCCCCTGTGCGGGGATTTGGAACTGGGATTCCGCATTTCACGCGATGACGGTTTCCCGCTTTGATACGCCGCTTGCGAAAAGCTGTATCGACGCCTTCACGGCATTTCAGCTGCCGTCGGGCTTGTTTCCCGATGTGATTCATATAGACGGGCGAATCTGTGATAATTACGGAAAGCCACCGGTGCTTCCGTGGGCAACGCTGACGGTATTCCGCCGGGACAGGGACACGGAGTTTTTGCGCCGGAATTTTGACCGGTATGTGAAAAACGCGGCATTCTGGGAGGAAAACCGCTGTGACCGCGGGCTTTTCTTCTACTCCGCGCAGAAACACCCGGAGGCGGAGGACTATCTGCATCCGCGCTGGGAGTCCGGCTGGGACAACTCGCCGCGTTGGGATGAATTTCCGATTGTGGAGCTTTGGGCGGTTGACCTGAACTGCTATATGGTGCTGTTTTACCGCGCGATGGCGGAGATGGCGGAACTTCTCGGTGAGGAGCGGCAGGCGTGGGACGCCAAAGCGCAGGCACTGACCGAGCGCATCGAGGCGACCCTGTTTGACGAAAAGCGGCGTACCTATGCCGACCGCAACCGCCAAAACGGCAAATTTCTGACGGTTCTTTCTCCGGCGTCTTTTATGCCGCTGTATATCGGGATTGCCTCAAAGGAGCGGGCGGGGGCGATGGAGGCACTTGCCGCCGACCCGAAAAAGTTTTATCCCGGAATGCCGACCGTCACCTATGATTGCCCGGCGTTTTCCGAGGATTACTGGCGCGGGCAGACCTGGCTCAACGTGGCGTTTTTTGCGGTAAAGGGGCTGGCGGATTACGGCTTTTGTCAAACCGCGGGCGCAATCCGGGAATTTATCCTGTCGATGGCGTATGACAACCTGCCGCGCGGGATTTTTGAGAATTACGATTCCGTACACCGCCGCGGCAAATTCAACAGCTCCTTTTCGTGGAGTGCGGCTTTCCTCATTGAATTTATTCTCTCCGATTTTCAATAAAAGAGCAGAATAAAAGAGCCGGAATAAAAGAGCAGAATAAAAAGAGCGGAATAAAAAAAGTCGGAAACGGCGCGCCTTCGGGCTTTCGAATCCGAAAACGGCAGGGGACACAGCGTCTCCTGCCGTTTTCCTTGTTGCGGAAAATGCGAAAAATCGGATGCCGGGATGCGTTTGTTCGGCAATCCCGGAAAAAGCCCTCGATGCGTTTGTTCGGCAATCCCGGAAAAAGCCCCGGATGTGTTGCGTTTTACAGGAATTTGTCCAATTCCGCCTCTGCGTTTCTGCGATGGCGGAAGGTGGGGTGACTGATTACGCGCCCCCGCGCAATGACCGTTTCCACCCGGCGCAGTGCACGCAGATCGTCCAACGGGTTTTCGGCACTTACAATCATATCCGCCGCCTTGCCCTGTTCAATCGTTCCCGTTTCGTTACCGATTCCCGCCAACTCCGCGCTCCTTGCCGTGGCGGTATAGAGCGCAAAGGCGTTGGAAACCCCCACGTATTTTCGGAAATAGTACAGCTCGCGCCAAAAATCATATTGTGTAATCCACGGGCATCCCACGTCATTGCCCAACACTACGGGGATTCCCGCCGCCAGCGCGGCTTTGGCGCAGGCGATGATTCCCTCAAACACCACATTACCGTTGTATTGCTCCACCTCGGTGGCGTGCGTCAGGGTGCGGTCAAAAAGCGCGTAAGGCAGGGCGGGGGAAAGCGTGGTGCAAAGGAACGCACCGCGCTCGCGGAACAGTGCAAGCATCCGCTCGCTCGGCTGTGCACCGTGTTCCACGGAATCCACGCCGTTTTCCAGGGCCACCAGCACCCCCTCGGTCGATTCCGCGTGCGCGGCAACCGAATATCCCATTCGGTGTGCCTCATCGCAGACCGCACGCACCATTTCGGGGGGCATTTTCAGTTCCCCCGGCACACCCTTTTCCTTGGC
>CAKSPL010000209.1 GCA_934481325.1 uncultured Eubacteriales bacterium
TGGCGGGGGGTCTGTGCTGTTTATGCGATTGGTGGGAGTCTTGCGTAAAAGCTCCGGGGAAAGAATGACGGCGAAAAGGGAAGCGGAAGGAGCTTTTAGCCGACGCAATGCGTCGGCAAAGTTCAGAATCCTGTCGGGTAGGCCAGCACAGACACACGCAAAAGGAGCGTACAAATCTCCGCCGCGCGTGTCTTTTTTACGCAAAACAGGGAAAAAGCCGTTTTATTCTTTGACATATCCTTTGCCCCACCAATTTGGCATCAGCTCTTTGAGCGTAACGGTTTTTCTGCTTTCATAATCCACCATAATTTCCGTATTTTCATTTTCTTCAGGAAAACGATTGAATTTACACGGGAAAGAGCAATGCCGGAATTCCGCGAGAGCTGACCGCCTTTTGCGGCACCTTTGGTTCGCGTCCGAAAGTCCGGCATTTGGCATTGGCGGTGCAATACTTCTTCCGGCGTGTTCCGATTCACCCCCGAGGACGCCTTTGGCATAGGCTGATCGGGGGTGATTTTGTGATGTTTATTATTCTTTTATCCGGCGGAAACAGCCCGGAGCGGGAGGTTTCGCTCCGCTCCGGGGATTGTGTAGAGGCGGCACTCCGCACGCGCGGACATACGGTGGCGCGTTATGACCCGGCGGTTGTTTTTCCGCCTGCGGAGGAGCTGATCCGAGCCGACGCGGTTTTTCTTGCCTTGCACGGAGGGGACGGTGAGGACGGCACCGTTCAACGCAGGCTGGAAGCGGCAGGTGTTTTTTGCTATACCGGTTCCGCTCCCGACGCCGCGGCGATGGCGATGCGAAAGGATCTTGCCAAGGCGGCAGTGCGCGCGGCGGGGGTTCCTGTGGCGGCGGGCGGGGTGCTTTTGCCGGGTGAGCGATTGCGGTTCCGTTTTCCGATGGTTCTCAAGCCGGTTTGCGGCGGTTCCAGCGTGGGCTTACATCTGATACGAGGCCCGGAGGAGTTGCCGCAGGAATCCTTTGCGGAACCGATGCTTTATGAAAAACTGCTTCCCGGCAGGGAATACAGCGTGGGATTGCTCGGTGGGGGCGCGCTCCCGCCGGTGGAAATCTGCCCGCACGGGGAAGCCTTTGACTATCGTTGCAAATACACCGAGGGGGAGGCGGACGAAATCTGCCCCGCGCGGATTCCGAAGGAAAAAACCGTGCGTTTGCAGGAGATGGCTTTTTCCTCGGCGGCGGCGTTGGGACTGCGGGATTTCTGCCGTGTGGATTTCAGAGAGGACGAACACGGTGTGCCGCATTTTTTGGAGGCAAACGCTCTGCCGGGAATGACCGAGGGTAGCCTTTTGCCAAAGGAAGCACACGCCGCGGGCATTTCTTTTCCGGAATTGTGCGAAACGATGGTGCGCCTGGCGACGTCCAGATAACGCAGGGACGCGGCAGGGAGCCGCCTGCGGTGGGGCTAATAGGCTCTCGCCCTGCTTTGGGTACACACATCCGAGATGTGGCGTGTACCTGCGGACTCCGTCTTTGATGGCGGCTGATAGGCTGACGCTTTGCCTTGGGTACACACGCCCAAAGTCCGGCATTAGCCGTGTGAAAGTTTTTGAAGGAGTCAAGAGGAAACTTTTCTCAAAAAGTTTCCTTTTGCGCGTCTCCTTTTGGCATTTCTGTTTTCACGACAAGGGGCTTGCTGTGGAAAGGTTCCTTGCATCTACTGTCTCGAAGAAAAAGCCGGTATGGATGTTTGCCGTGTAACGGCTTTTCGCGCGGGGCGCGGGTGCAAAATCTGGCAAGGACGCTTGCTGTGTAACGGTTCTTTGCGCCGGGGTACGGCTCCCAAAACAAATCCCTTCGGCGCGCGGTGCGTGCCGCCTCCCTTTATATAAGGGAGGTCTTTTTTGTGGGACGCACATCCACTTAATTGTAAGCAAATAGTTGATTCTATGAATTTTAACAACAAAACCAGAGAAGAAATTCTGTTTTTTCGCGTTTTTTATCATTGCCGAAGCCGAAAATCCGAAAAATGCTTTTCAAAAGGGCGGAAAAAGCTTGATTTTGTGCTTGTTTTTGTTTATATTGCTATAAAAACGGTGATAATTCTTTTGAAAAATCTGCGTTTTGACAATGAAAAAACCCTTGCAAAACGGGGTGCAATATGATATAATCTACAAGTCTGATATGCGATGAAGCGAAAGATTGCCGCCCCGGCGGGGAACTTTCGTGGAGTATGTCCGTTCAATCGGGCGAAATCGCCTGTCACCAACGCGCGATCGCGCTTTTCCCGTACTGCTTTCCCGGAAACTACCCGTGCAGATGCTGATGCGTGGGCAAATCCGGTTTTTGTCGGGGAGAGAAAGGAACGCACGGGAGGGTGTGACGGTGATTCGCGTCCCAATGAAACCGCGCTCCGGGAAATCGGCTACATTTTATTATATATGCGCCGCGCGGGAGCGCAGAATTCAAAAAGGAGGCAAAAACAATGGCAGTCAAGGAGAAAATCAGAGTCAGACTGACGAGCTACGACCACACCCTCATCGATACC
>CAKSPL010000210.1 GCA_934481325.1 uncultured Eubacteriales bacterium
TCCTTGCTCCGCGTAAAGAGCGCGGGTGCCGCCGGCAATGCCGTTGCCCGCATTGCCGGAATTGCAAACGGGCTGGGATTGGTGAAAAAAGACCCCCTCCCAGAGCCGATTTCGGCAAAGGATTTCCCGCAGGACAGCTTTCAGAATCTGATTACGAGAGGGCTGATTCGCCTGATGCGGGGAAGAACCGCGGAAGAAAAAAACGAAGAAGAACCCGCAAAGGCGGCGGAAATCACCGCCCCCGCCGCGGCGGAAAAGAATGCTTATACCGACACCGTGGAGTCCATCCGCGAGGTGATTTCCCGCCACGCCGTATACGGCGGCATCTGTGAAGCGTTAGACGCCGGAGACGCAAGCGTAAAGCTCTCCCGGCGGAAAATGCTGCGCGCCGTTGACGAGGATTGGGTGCGCCGCGTGGAGGACAGCCTGCTTGCCATTGACGAGCTGATCCGCTCCCCCTCCCACTATATCGCGGAAACCGAAGAAATTCTGCCAATGGAGCTGACCAAAAAAATCACGGGGCGATCCGTGGTGCATCTTTGTCAGCATACCGACTATATTGCCAGTGTCAACGGAGACGAAATCACCCCCTCCAAGCTCCTGAACGTGTTTCGGGAGGATTCGGTGCTGACCTATGAGAATAAATTCCTCAACACCCTGTTGGCTCACCTGTATTATTTTGTCACCACGCGCTATCGCATTGCGCTGACCGAGGGCGCGGACGAGCGGGTGGATGAGGTGCAGTTTGAAAATCGGTTTTTTGACGGCGAAAAACGCGGCAAAATCAAGGTCAGCGTGGAGCTTTGCGAAAAACTGCCCGAGGGAGAAAACGCAAAAAAGAGCTTTCTCGGCTCCGGGCTTTGGCGGCGCGTGGAACGCCTGAACGGCGTGGTAAAAACCTATATGGAATCCGATTTTGTGCGGCAATTGGGCAGGAATTATGTCAAGTCCCCGATATTGCGCACCAATGCCATCTTAAAAAACAAATACTTGCGTGAATGTCTGGAGCTTTGGAATTTCCTTGAGGGGTACGACGAGAGCGGTGTGGGGCTGACCATTGAAGAAACGGTGAGCGAGCCGCCGGTAGAGTATTTGTGTGAGCTGAGCGAAAATGCTGCCGCACAGTATCTGGTGTTTTGCCATCATACGGGTGCCGAGGCGGAAAACGAGGCACTTGCCTCATTCAGAACTCCCCAGCTCCACCCGAACGTCCGCGTGCGTGAAGAGGAGAACGAGACGGATGAGGATGATTTTGACGTAACCGTGGAGCTTCCCGAATCGGCGGCGGAGGAAGAAACGGATATTCTGTTTGCCGTGCGTGTGGCATTGCTGGCGGCGGAATTGTATGTGCCGCCCGCAGTTGAAACGCAGGGGACGGATGCCGAATCGGAGGAGGACGGGGAGGATACGGAGTCTCCCTCGTTCCGCGGGGCTTTCTACGAGAAGGATTTTCAGGCAAAAATCCGCCTTGCGGACGGGAATTGCCGCGCGTATTTTCTCGGCATTGCCAATGCGCTCCTCGCCCTTCGCCGCGTGAAAATGCGGATCAGCCGTAGTTGCTGTACCTTTACGGTAGGGCGTGTAAAGCTGGCAAAGCTCGCAATCAGAGGGAAAACCCTGTATTTCTACACCGCGCTGGAAAAAGACACCCTGCCCGTGGGATTTTTTGCGCGGGACGCTTCAGATGTGAAAAGATATGAGGCTACGCCCGCGCTTCTCCGCGTGCGCGGACCCCGTGGGTTCAAAAACGCACTTTCCGCAGTGGCACTGCTTGCCGAACGGTTCCGCTTGCCGCCGGCAACCAAGCCGGTACTCCTGACCGAGGAGCAATTTACCCCTATGACGGTATCGGAAATGACCGCACTCGGGTGGATTCGTTGCCGCAATACGGCGGAGCCGGCAGAGGGAGAACCGGGGGGCGATTTCCCGGAGAATGAATCGGAGGAAACCGCAATCGCAGGCGATACCGTCGGGGGCGGGGACGCCGCAGGCGCAACGGGCACTGCGGGTGAAACAACTACCGCAGGCGCAACGGACACTGCGGGTAAAACGGACACCGCAGGTGAAACGGATTCCGGAGAGGGCGCAACCTCCGAAGAAGCGGATACCGACCCCTACGCACACAAGCTGACGCCCTTTGAGTACGACCTGCGGCGGGAGAATCCGCATAAGACCGAGCACGAGGCGGATTATTTCGAGCATTCCTCCGCCGATCCGGAGAATTACCGCCTGCCAGGTGAACTGCCGGACACCAAGGAACCCAAGGGCGGGCATCTGCTTTCCGAAATCCGTTATCCCGGCGAGATGGATTACAGCCGACCGACCGGAAAGGGCTTGGACGACAGCAGCGGCTTTATTCAGGACAGCCGCGAGAGCGCGGGCGAAGTGCCTGACGGACAGCCCGAAAAACGGAGCCTTTTTGACCGCCTGTTCGGAAAGAAAAACGGAAAAAACAAAAAATGAAAGAAAAAATCAGAAAATTTGCGGGGAATCTGCTGTTTTACCTGGC
>CAKSPL010000211.1 GCA_934481325.1 uncultured Eubacteriales bacterium
TTTTCAAAGCAGATCGGCTGGGTCTCCTGCACGATGGTGTAAGGGTCGATGCCTGCCTTGTCGCAGATCTCCTTGCACTCGTCAATGGAGGAAATGCCGTATTCTTTCAGAGCGGCGAGAATCTTCGCCTCGCGTCTCTCGTAACCTTCAAACTGTGCCATTTCTCATTCCTCCTTAATCCTTGCGGGGGTCGATGTACTTCACCGCGCCGTCCGCCTCGGTGAACCGGCCATAGTGACCCTTTGCCTTTTCATATGCCTCGTTCGGCTCCATACCCTTTTTGATGAAGTCGGTCATTTTGCCAAGCGACACAAACTCATAGCCGATGACCTCGTTGTTGGCGTCCAGTGCCATCCGGGTGCAGTAGCCCTCGGTCATTTCCAGATAACGCACGCCCTTTTCCTTGGTGCCGTACATCGTGCCGACCATCGAGCGGGTGCCTTTGCCGAGATCCTCCAGACCTGCGCCGATGACAAGACCGCCCTCGGAGAACGCGGACTGCGATCTGCCGTACACGATCTGCAAAAACAGCTCGCGCATCGCGGTGTTGATGGCATCACATACAAGGTCGGTGTTCAGTGCCTCCAGGATGGTTTTTCCGGGCAGAATCTCCGCCGCCATTGCCGCAGAGTGCGTCATACCGGAGCAACCGATGGTTTCCACCAACGCTTCCTCAATCACGCCGTTTTTCACGTTGAGCGAGAGCTTGCACGCGCCCTGCTGGGGTGCGCACCAGCCTACCCCGTGGGTATAGGCGGAAATATCGGTAATCTGCTTTGCCTGAATCCACTTGCCTTCCTCGGGCAGGGGAGCAGGACCGTGATCGCAACCCTTGGTCACTTTGCACTGGTGCTGAACCTCAGCACTCATCGCGTAAGGGCATTCGCTGACTTTGCTCATTTTTTTATCTCCTTTTCTTGGTTTGACAGAATTATTTCACGATTTTGCCGTACACCTCGCCGAAAGCGGCGGCGGCGTTACATTCATCGGTGTCGATGTGCATAGCAAGCGCAAACTTGGGGGAAACACGCACCACCACGTCGTCAAAAACGAGCGGGCGGGTTGTGTCAAGCTCTACTTTTACGATTTCCTTGTCCTTCACGCCGAAGGCTTCCGCGTCCGCAGGGGTCATATGAATGTGGCGTTTAGCAACGATTGTGCCTTCTGCCATTTCCACCTCACCGGCAGGGCCGACCAGACGAAGCCCCGGGGTTCCGGCAACGTCGCCGCTTTCCCGCACGGGTACGCCCTTCAGCCCCAGCGTGCGTGCGTCGGTAAACGACAGCTCTACCTGATCCGCCGACCGCGTGGGACCGAGAATGCTGACCTTCAGCTCCCCTTTGGGACCCACCAGCGTGACCTTTTCCTCGCAGGCAAACTGCCCGGGCTGACTCAGATCCTTTTTGTTGTGAAGCACCGCGCCCTCACCGAAGAGAGCCGCCAGTGTCTTGTCCGTCACGTGGATGTGACGCGCGGAGGTCTCTACCAAAAACTTGTTTTCCATTTTCCGTACCTCTACCATCAAAATATTGTGCCGTGGCACACCGGAAACATTATAACACAAAATTCTCCGCTTGTAAATGTAAATTTGAAAGTTTTCTGTGAATGAAACGCGATTTTCGGGGGATTCTATACTCAAAAACCCGGAAAAGGAGCGCAGATATGGACGAAAAGGAAGAAAAAAGCACCGAAACAGTGCGGGAAGAAATTCTGAAGCTGGGCGAGGTCACCACAGGGACCCCCGGGCAGGAATTCAAATGTATCTCGGTAATCGGGCAGATTGAAGGGCATTACCTGCTGGGGGAAAATCAAAAGGCAACCAAATACGAGCATCTGATCCCGCTTTTGGTCGAGGCGGAGGAAAACCCGGACGTGAAGGGAATCCTCTTTGTGCTGAACACAATGGGGGGTGACGTGGAGGCGGGGCTTGCGCTCTCGGAGCTGATTGCCTCTATGAAAAAGCCGACGGTTTCACTGGTGCTGGGGGGCGGACATTCCATCGGCGTGCCGCTGGCGGTGTCGGCAAAGCGTTCCTTCATCGTACCCAGTGCCACGATGACACTGCACCCCGTGCGCATCAGCGGGCTTGTCATCGGCGCACCGCAGACCTACCGCTATTTTTCGGAAATGCAGAACCGGATTGAAACCTTTATCTGTGCCCATTCCCGCATCGGGCGGGAAAAACTGAACGAGCTGATGATGAAGCCGGACGATATGGCAACCGACATCGGCTCGATTCTGGAAGGGGAGGAAACCGTGCGCGTGGGGCTGATTGACGCCCTCGGCGGACTTTCGGACGCCCTTGCGGCATTGCGGCAGGACGCGCAGGAGGCCGAAGGCTCGCACAAGCTCTGATTGCGCATACGCGTTTGCGGCGGAGCATCCCGCGCAGAGCCACCTGCGGACTCCGTCTCCGACGGCGGCTGATAGGCTCTCGCGTTGCTTTGGGTTCACGCGCCCGAAGCGTGGCATCAGCGGTTTATAAGTTTTTGAAGGAGTCCAGAGG
>CAKSPL010000212.1 GCA_934481325.1 uncultured Eubacteriales bacterium
ACGACCCCACGCCGTAACCGATCAGGTAAATCAAGAGCAGGAACAGCTGTTTGAAATAGTAGCCGTTGTAGGGCGGATGCACCAGCCCCACCACGATGTTTCCGGTCAGTCCGATGAAGGCGTAATAATAGCCCATTGCCATCAGGGTTACGGCAAAATCCACCCCCGGTACCACCAGCGTGGTGGAGGTAATCAGCCCTACCACAAACATAATAATGTAGTCTTTGGGGAAACGGATTACCTCAAAGGAAACCGCCTGCCCGTTGGTGATGACCAGCGAGTAAACGATAAACAGCGCGCCGACCACCAGCATAATGAGAACGTCCGGGATGTGTTTGAAGTTCTCCCGGTTGTCCACCGCCGTGCGGGGGATACTGCCGATGAGAAACCCGAGAACCGCGGCAACCACGGGTACGGTAAAGCGGATATAGAGCGTGTTGACCATCACCGCGCCGAACAATGCCCCCGTGCCGTAGCCCGCCAGCAAAACGCCGAGAAAGGAGATACTTTTCCGCGGCTGTTTGAGGATATGGCTGATTGCGTAAATCATATCGTAATAAACGAAGAGGACGATGGCAATGGTGCTGGCACTGAGTCCCGGCACGGCAAGGCTGGCAAAGCCGATGACGATGCCCTTTAAGAAAAGTGTGATTTTGTTCATTCAACCGTCCTGCCGTTCTTCTGTAATCGGCGCGCCGCCGGAAAGCGGCATTACAGAGAGCCGCAGGTTGGTACAGCCGTAGGGAATCAGGCGCATTTTCACCGGGGTGCCGATCGGCGTACGGTCACGCGGGGCGGCGTTTGCCACGCCGTTTGCCTCCCCCCAGTCAATGCGCACCAGCTCCGCCTCCAGCGCAAGCGGTGCGCCCTCGGGGGAGAAACGGTACTTTCCGTCAAGCGGTTGCTCCACCGGGGTAAAATCCGTGCCGGCAAGAGCATATTGCCACTCGGAGGTCGGCAACAACTCATAGTCACAGTAGGGGAATTTGCGCACCACGCCGTTTCGCACGTATTCCAGCGGGTGCCATTCGGCGTCGATATTCAGCGCAAACAGCAAGGGGCCGCGCACCACGCTCTTCATCCCCTCGTATCCGTCGCGCAGTTCCGTGTCAAACGAAAATTCCGCCCGCACGGTCACGGTGCCGCTCCACTCGCGGTCAAGCCCGAAAAAGGTGCCGGGAGCGGCGGGCTTTCCGTCCACCGTGGCGGTTTTCGCAAAGCCGGGGATTCGGATATAAAGCGGGAATTTCACCGGACGGTCGGTTTTTACCGTATAGGTAAGGCTCCCGCGGAAGGGATAATCCGTGTCCAGCGTGACGGTGACGTCCGCCCCGCCAATCTCTGTGCGCAATTCCGCCGGAACCAGCACTGCCGAGGCAATGCCGTCCCCTTTTTTGAAGAAGGCGGAAAGGCACAGCTTGGGAAAGCCCTGCCCCATATTGGAGGTACAGCAACCGAAATGCGGTTCCAGACCG
Organism: uncultured Eubacteriales bacterium; assembly: GCA_934481325.1. Taxonomy (GTDB): domain Bacteria; phylum Bacillota; class Clostridia; order Oscillospirales; family CAG-272; genus Firm-07. The sequence continues at coordinate 1,476 of CAKSPL010000212.1, forward strand.
TACAGGTGCGCCTCCCCCGTGTTGGTGGTAAAATGTACGGCATCCTCCGGGATGATGCGGCAGGCAATCTGATTTGCCATCTGCACATACTGATGCGTCCACATATCGGGTGCAAGGGTTGCCGGCAGGGCATTGAAGCCGGCAAATTCGGCTTTGTCGGCAAATGCGGGGTCACCCGTGACCGACAGGAGGGTTTCAAACGAGAACATTGCCTCCACTACCGAGCAAAGCTCGGTGCCGGCAATCGGGGAGGTGCCGCCAAGGCACTCATCGCCCGAAAACACGCCGTAAGGCTGACCGTGCGCGGCGGTGAGCTTGTCCCATACCTCCTCAAAGAACGCGGTGGAATCCTCTCCGGTCACGCGGCTGTAAAGTGCCTCGGATTTCAGCATCATCTCGTTGTTGACCACGTGATGGAGGAGCCCCCAGGTCGCACGATCGCCGTAACGCGGTTTTTCGTATTGCCAGCGGGTGAAAACCCGCTTCCAGTCCACTCCGATAGCCCCCATTTTGTCGGCAAGCGAGAGAATCCACTCTTCGCCGTACCATTCATACAGGCGGTAAAGGGCAAACAACACCTCAAACCAGCGCGTAGAGCCCCAGTCCAGCACCAGATGCCGGTCGGTATGGCGGTCAAACTGCTTCATCGCGCGGTACAGCACATCCGGGATGCGCTCATCGCCCGAGCAATCGTACCACAGCACCAGCACCTTGGAAATCAGCTCCAACGCCCAGGTGTCATAGCGTGAACGCGCTTTGCGCTCGCAGGGGCAGAGCCAGCCGTCCGGCTCCTGCCGCGCGAGAATCGCGTCAATGTATTTTTTGGCTCTGGCTTTGAGATCCTCGTCGTCCAGCAGATAGGCAAGCGGGATAAACCCGTCCAGCCAGTACGGCACGCGCTCCCATGAGTCATGAGAGCCGCCGATCCAGCTGCTGTCCGCCACGTCGGGCCAGATTTTGTCCAGATTTCCCGCCAGTCCCGCCGCCTGAATTTCCAGCTGACGGCGCATCCA
>CAKSPL010000213.1 GCA_934481325.1 uncultured Eubacteriales bacterium
GTTCGGTTTTGGTTTTTCTCTCCTCGGAAAACAACCGCATCGTCAGCAACGGAATCAGGATGATGAAAGAAAAAATCATATACTGAAAATAAGACGTGGTGTCATAGCTCGCCTTTTGCAGCGTGGTATAACAGCAGATCAGTGCGCTGGCTGCAAGAAAAATGCCGGTGTACACATACCCGATCGGGGTTGTGAAATAAGCGCGCAGTTCTTTTTTGAAAACAGCAAACATAATGCCTGCTCGGCAGATTGCCGAGGCTCCTTTCTATCGGTTTGCGCGGGTCAGTCCTCGTCGCCCGTTGCGGGCTCGATTTCCGATTGCTTTTCCGCTGTGGATTCCAGAATGGTTTGTGCCAGATCCTTTTCGATATCGGTAGAGGTGCGCGTGCCGCGCCGCCCCTGGCGGGGGCCGCCCTTCTTGCGGGGTTCCTCCTCGTCCGACTGATTGACAATGGCAATAAACACGTCTTCCAGGCTCATCCCCACGGTTTCCAGCCCCATCAGCGGCCAGTGCCTTTCTGCCAGTGCCCAGAAAAGCGATTTGCGGATGTCAATCCCCGGGGTGCTTTCCACCTGAAAGGTGTACGCGTCTCCGTCCCGCTCGGGCAGGGCTTCCACAAAGCTGATGTCACTGCGGGAGCGCAGGAACGCCAGAGCCTCCTTTTGCGGTGCGGCAATCTTGATGCGGAAGCGGCGGCTGCTCTCCACCGCGCGGTTGATATTTTCGGTTTTCTCGTCGGCAACCAGCTTGCCCTTATTGATAATCAGAATCCGGTCGCACACCGCCTGCACCTCCTGCAGAATGTGCGTGGAAAGAATCACGGTGTGATCCTTGCCCAGCGTCCGGATCAGATTGCGGATTTCGATAATCTGCTTGGGGTCAAGCCCCACCGTCGGCTCGTCAAAAATAATCACGGGCGGATTGCCGATCAGAGCCTGCGCAATGCCCACCCGCTGGCGATACCCCTTGGAAAGGTTGCGGATGAGGCGATGCGTAACGTGGCTGATCTTCACCACCTCGCAGATTTCCTGCAAATGCTTGGCGCGGTTCATCGTACAGCCCTTGAGGTTGTACACAAAAACAAGGTATTCCTCCACCGTCATATCCGGGTAAAGCGGCGGTTGCTCGGGCAGATACCCGATGCGGCTTTTTACCGCCAACGGGTCGTCCAGCACATTGATGCCATCCACAATCACCCGCCCGGAGGAGGAGGAAAGATAGCCCGTGATAATATTCATCGTGGTGCTTTTCCCCGCCCCGTTGGGGCCGAGAAAGCCGACGATTTCGCCCTTTTCCACTTCAAAGGTCACATCGTCCACGGCGCAGTTGTTGCCGTAATTTTTGACCAAATGGTCGATCCTGATCATACGCAGTCCTTCCCTTGCCGATGCCCGGCAAAAGTTTGTTACCTTAATTATATCACAACTTCTCTCAATATTCAACAGGGAAAGCGTGGTACAGTGCGTGTTTTCTGTGATATTTTAATGAATTTTCGTTGTTTTGCGGCACATACAAAAGCAACCGAGCCGTTTTGCGGTTCGGTTGCTTTGTACAGCAGAATTTGCGTCGTCTGAGCGGTGAAAATTATTTGATTTCGACCGTTGCGCCGGCTTCCTCGAGAGCCTTTTTGAGGTTTTCGGATTCCTCTTTGGAAACGCCCTCTTTGATTGCCTTCGGTGCGCTCTCAACCAGTTCCTTCGCCTCTTTCAGACCAAGACCGGTGATTTCGCGGACAGCCTTGATTACGGCGAGCTTGTTGCCGCCGAAGGAAGCAAGAACAACGTCAAACTCGGTCTTTTCCTCAGCGGCAGCTGCGGGAGCGGCACCGCCGACGGCAACTGCGGCAACGGGAGCGGCGGAAACGCCGAATTCCTCTTCCACAGCCTTTACCAGTTCGTTCAGTTCCAGAAGAGTCAGAGCTTTGATCTCTTCCACAATAGCAGTAATTTTCTCGTTAGCCATTTTCAATTAACCTCCTGAAAATAGATGTTTTTTGCGTGATCGCGCGTCACGCCGCGCGTTTCTCCGTCAGGCGGGGCGGAGCACCGTTTGCCGCATTATTCCGCGGCGGGGGCAGCCTCTTCGCCCTGCTTGTCGACGATTGCCTGCAATGCGTATGCCAGCCCGTACAGCGGGGACTGGATACTGCCGAGGAATTTCGCAATAAGCGTTTCCTTGGGCGGAATGTCCGCCAGCGCAGTTACGGTTTTTTCGTCAATCACCGCACCGTCGAGATAGCCGGCAAGAATCTTGAAGGACTCTACCTTTTCCGCAAACTTTTTCAGAACCTTTGCAGGGGCAACCGCGTCGTTTTCGCTGATGGCGATAGCGGTCATACCGTTGAGGTACTGCTTCATTTCGGAGTAACCGACCATTTCGCAGGCTCTGCCGGTCAGGGTGTTTTTCACAACCATATATTTCACGCCCGCTTCACGCAGTGCCTTACGCATTGCGGTGTCATCCTCCACCGTAATGCCC
>CAKSPL010000214.1 GCA_934481325.1 uncultured Eubacteriales bacterium
ACCTCATTCAGCATAATTTCCAGCGCGGGAATATTCCCGTTGCAGATTTTCAGGGTGTTGTCCACAAAAATGTCGGTTACATCATAATTGCTGGCAAGGATGCCGGCAATCAGCCCGTACAGCGACTGCGCATCCGAAACGAGGTATTCTTCCGTATCTACCAGGCGAACCTTGGAGCTGATATCAAAGCGTAATTTCGTTCCTTTTTCGATACAAACAACATCGCCGTGCGAAGCGGCAGAAGCGGCATTCACCTTTTCGATCAGAGTTTTGGTTTTGCCTGTCCCTTTTACGCCAATCATCAGTTTCAGCATAAAAAATACCTCCAAAATATTGATAACGAAAGCACTCTTTCGTCTCTGATTTTATTATACACGATATTTTTTTCTTTTTCAAGTGTTTTTTATAAAAAACAGCGCAGAAAAAGCGGCGTTTTCACGCCGCTTTTTCATTTTATTTGGAAAGTCTTGCATCAAGTGCTTTCTTTTCCTCTTCATAGCCGGGCTTGCCGAGCAGAGCAAACATATTTTTCTTGTAAGCCTCCACGCCGGGCTGGTCAAAGGGATTCACGCCGAGCAGATAGCCGGAAATCGCGCACGCCTTTTCAAAGAAGTAAATCAGGTAACCCAGCGACTTCGCGCTTCTGTCCTCCACTTCCAGCAGGATATTCGGCACGCCGCCATCCATATGTGCAAACAGCGTTCCCTGCATTGCCATATCATTGACATAGTTGAGGTCTTTGCCGGCAAGGAAATTCAGCCCGTCGATATTGGCGGGGTCGTTCGGAATGTTCAGCTCCGTGCCGGTTTTGCGAACCGATACCACGGTTTCAAACATCGTTCTCATTCCGTCCTGTATGTACTGACCAAGGGAATGCAAATCGGTGGAGAAAATAACCGACGAAGGGTAAATCCCCTTTCCGTCCTTGCCCTCGCTCTCGCCGTAAAGCTGCTTCCACCACTCGCAGAACATCTGCATAAAGGGCTCGTAGCCCACCAAAATCTCGGTGGTTTTGCCCTTACGCAGGAGAATGTTGCGCAGTGCGGCATACTTATAGCAATCGTTTTTCGTGAGATCCGGGTCGGCAAACGCCACACGCGCGGCATCCGCGCCCGCCATCAGCTCATCGGTGTTCACACCGGAAACCGCAATGGGGAGAAGCCCCACGGCGGAAAGAACCGAAAATCTGCCGCCCACGTCATCCGGCACAACAAAGGTTTCGTAGCCGCGCTGATCGGCAAAGTTCTTCAGTGTTCCTTTGACGCGGTCGGTGGTCACGAAAATCCGCTCCTTGGCACCGTCCGCTCCGTATTTCTTTTCCAACAGCTCACGGAAAATGCGGAATGCCACAGCAGGCTCCGTTGTGGTGCCGGATTTGGAAATGACGTTGATGCAGACGTCCTTGCCTTCGCAAATCTGCAACAGCTCCGTCAGGTTGGTGGCACTGATATTGCACCCGGAGAAATAAATCTCGGGGCCGCTATGCTTTAAGTTGTTGTAAAGCGGAGATTTCAGAAATTCCACTACGGCTCTGGCACCGAGATAGGAACCCCCGATTCCGATCACGATAAAGACGTCACAGCTTTTCCGGATTTTTGCCGCCGCTGCCTGAATGCGTGCGTACTCCGCTTTGTCATAGTCGCGGGGCAAATCCACCCAACCGAGAAACTTGTTTCCCTGTGCGGACTTTTCGTGGAGCATCGTATGTGCCGCCGTAACCAGCGGTTGCAGATACTCCGTTTCATTTGCGCCGATGAATGGCGCAACATAGGAATCAATCAAACGAACCGACATTGTGCAAACCTCTTTCTGCAAGAATGCAATTTTTTAGAATTTTATTGTACACGATTCCCGCAGAAAATGCAAGAGCTTTTTTCATTTTTCCATATATTTTTTACACTTTCTGATACAAAACTTATATGCAGAAAAGTCCGGCAAGCATCCGGCAGAAAAGTGAGCCGAAGGTCAGCTTTTCCACGCCCTCCTCGGCATAAATGCCAACGGAGCCGATTTCTTTGCCCTCATAAGTATAAGTGACCGTGCCGACTTGCGCGCCTTTTTCCACCGGGGCGGTCAGTTTTTCCGGCAAATCGATATTCACGGCAACCTTTCCTGCACCCCCTTTCGGCACAAGCCCGGAAAAAGCATCGTAGCGAACCGAAGCCGTTTCTTTTTTGCCGCAGATTACCGGAAGTGACTGATTTGCCCCCGGTGCCCGGTAAGCACTGTAATTGGCAAAGCCGAAATCCAGCAATTTGGTTGCCGCCGCGTTGCGGTTATCCCGGCTGGTGGAACCCATAATCACGCAAATAAGGGAAAGCCCGTCACGCTCCGCCGTAGCACTGACGCAAAAGCCCGCTTTCGCGGTGGAGCCGGTTTTAAGACCTGTGCAACCCGGATAAAACCGCACCAAGCGGTTGGTATTAGTCAGCCCAAAGGCTCCGTTGCGGATGGTATCCATCC
>CAKSPL010000215.1 GCA_934481325.1 uncultured Eubacteriales bacterium
GCGCCGGATGGTAAAAGAAGGGCATTTGGTATGCAATCATACCGCAAGTCATAAAAACCTTTCCCGCGCAGGGAAAGAGGCAATTGCGGCAGAGCTTTCGGCTTTGGAGAATGCGTGCGGCGAGGCGGCGGGAATCCGACCTGCCCCGTTTTTCCGCCCGCCGGAGGGCAGTTTTTCACGCGAAATGCTGGAAAGTGTGCAGGAACTCGGCTATAAAACCGTATTTTGGAGCTTTGCTTATGCGGACTGGGATAACAAAAAACAGCCTTCCCCCGAAGCTGCGTTAAAACTGATTTTGGACAATGTGCATAACGGAGAAGTCCTTTTGCTTCACCCCACCTCAGCCACAAATGCGGAAATTCTCCCGCGGCTGATTGGGGAACTGAAAGCACAGGGCTACCGTTTCGGCACCTTGGAGGAATTGTGTCAATGAGGCGCGGCAGGATATTTTGCCTGATGCTTGCGGCGTGCTTGCTGTTTTGCACCTTTCCGGCTTCCGCAAAAGCAGAAATCATTTACAGGCACACGGGTGCAGGGGATAAAAAGAGAGTGGCACTGACCTTTGACGATGGACCGCATCCGAAATACACCCCGCAGATTCTTGACATTTTGGAGGAGTACGGTGTGGTGGCAACCTTTTTTGCCGTTGGCACCAATGCGGAAATGTATCCGAAACTGATTACCAGGGAAATCGAGGAAGGGCACGAGGTCGGCAATCACACCTACAATCATTATCATACCGCAAATCTGGATGCGGAAACCTTTCGGCGCGACGTGATGGCTTGCGACAGCGCGCTAAAAAAAATCACCGGGGAAAAGGTTCGCCTGTTTCGCCCGCCGGAGGGCGTATGTACCGATGATATCAGAGAACTGTGCGAGCAGGAAAATTATCGCATTATTCTGTGGAGCGTGGATACGCGAGATTGGGCGCATACCCCCGTGGAGGAAATCTGCCGGAATGTGATGACAAACACCAAAAACGGTTCGATTATTCTGATGCACGATTTTATCGGTAAAAACAGCCCGACCCCTGCGGTTCTGAGGCGAATTATCCCCGGTTTGCAGGAGGCGGGCTTTGAATTTGTAACGGTCAGTCAGCTTCTGGCAGAGTAGAATCGTCCTTTGATTCACCCTCTCCACCCTCATCGGGATTGGCAGGGGCAACGGGATCAATCATATAGCGTTTGATGTTGGGATATGCCGCATATGTGGCGATAAATCCGGCAAATGCAAGGAAATAGAACAACGGAAGAATCAGCGGGACCGAAAAACCGACCGAAAGGCAGGGAACGATAATCAGCAGGTTGATCCCTGCCAGTAGGGCAATGCCGAGAAGTCCCATCACATTTCGTTTGATTCCGAGTACGGAAAAAATCAGTGCGTTTTTCAACAGCTTTCTCCCGGAGAGATCAAAGGTAATCAGCATCAGATAAAGGTAGAAGCGCATCACCGTATAGATCACAATCAGCGCAATAATCAGAATGTACAGAAACCCCGAAAACAGGGATGAGATGTAACTGCGGAAATACAGGAAATCCACTGCCAGCACCGCAATAATCAGGAAATCCAGTAATCCCATCAGAAACCCTTGCTTCAGATTGCGGCGGATGGCATAGAAATAATCGGAAAAGAGAAAACAGGAGTCACCCCTTACAAGACTGCGCAGATTGTAGGTTGCCCCTACATTTTGCCAGCCCCAGGTTATTGCGGTGATAAAGACCAAAGCAACAATGGCAATCAGCTTGCCGGTGGTAAGATAAGGAACATTGATCTGATTGCCGAAAATGCCGAGCAGCAGTGCCGAGAGCGGAGAGGCATTCACCGTGTGCGCACCGAACAGCGGCGCAAACAGCGGGTCACCCACCGTAGGGGTGGTTTTGCCCAAAAAATAAATCAGCGCGGCGGCGATGAGGGGGAGGACCTGAAAAATCATCATCACATTGAGTGTAATCAGCTTGCCGAGCTTGCGCCACAGGAGCTTGAAAAAGAATTTCAGCGTGGGAGTGGTGTCCTCGGCTTGTGCATCCGGGCGGTCAACCGGGCGGAAAAAGAATCTTTTCTTTTTTTCTTCCATAAACATCCCTTTCGTTAGCGGGGCAGGAGATCTCCTGCGCGGGAAAACAGATAAGCAAGCAGTACGGAAATCAGCAAAAAAATCAGGCACCGGAACAGGTATCGCGCGAAAGGCTTGGAGAAAATCAGGCGCAGATCACGCTCACGGTGTGAAAAGGAAAAACGGCAGGCGGTAGCGGCGGTGCCGATAAACAAAAAAGCGGACAGTGCCAACAGCAAAAAGCAGGCGTTCCAAGGCAGCATACCAATGGCTTTTGTTTTTACCATAGCAGTAATACGGAAAAGCGATGCCGCGTCCCCCGCGGCTTTGCAGGCGCATAACAGGAAAAGCCAAACTCCGCTGATTGTGGAAACCCCGCCGAGAAAAGCGAGTGTTAACAGTATCAGC
>CAKSPL010000216.1 GCA_934481325.1 uncultured Eubacteriales bacterium
CGGCAAAGCGCGCTTGCCGTCAGCCCAGATTCGCTCTCCAAGAGCTGACAAAGGCACAACGCCCCCGTCCCTTTGAGGCCGTATTTTGCCATTTTTCGGCTTTTTAATGCCGTAACCGACTTTACCAGTTGCCCCACGGATGTGGAGAAAATCTCAAATCTGTTGCTCCTCATAAAAAACACCTCCGATCAGATGAGAACCAGCCCCCAGAATACGGTAAGCAACGCATAAACCACAAACAGGATTGCCGCACGCACAGTGCGGGTCAGACGCTTGCTGTTCAAAAGGCTGGTAAAAAACGCTACGGTAAATGCAACCGCCCCGCCGATTCCGAACAGCAGAGCCATCACCGAAAGCGCACTGTAAACCGAGGAAAGTGTGGAATATCCGTTTTTCACGCCAAGCAGAATCTGCCAAAGCACCAACAAGGACATCAAAAAGGTGCAAATCCCCGGCAGTGCCGCAAATATGCCTTCCGCATCTTCCTTTCCGCGCCGGGAAAAATACCGTGCCACCGAAAAAAGCCCGTAAACAAGGAACCAGCCCGCAAAAATCAGCACTGCAAAAAAGAGTAGCTTTGATACAGGCTCCGAAAACCAGAACGGAACCGGAACATATACCGTACCGTCTGCGGTAATCAGTGCGGTCACGTCCCCTTTTTCATCGGTGAGAAACTGCAAAGCCACGGTTTTTCCGTCCCCCTCAACGGTGCCGAACACCCCGGGCGCAATCTGCCGGAAGCGCGCCTCACCAAAGGAGATACTGCCTTCCTCCTTATGGACCTTTACCTGCACGGTAGCGGCGGACAGGCGGTATTTCCCGGCAAAGCTGTGCCGCTCCCCGGTGGCGGGTGCATAGGTGCCGCGAAAGGTTTTCAGCTCGGGCAGCTCCCCGCCCGCCTCTGCCGTTACGGCAACCGGGGATGCGCAAACCGATGCGGGAAGCGTGTGCAGGGCGGAAGACGCGGCGTTTGTCAGCGTCAGAATTGCCACGCCCGTGTGGTCAAAGCAAAGCGAGGCGGAAAATGCAAGCGTCTGCCCCGAAAGCGCAAAGCACCCCTCCCGCACGGCAAATGCAGGGGTAGAGGAGGTCAGCAATGATGCATTCGGTGTAACGGCGAACAACGCGCCTTTCAGCGCGGCGGAAAATACCCCGTCACCGGGGGTACTCAACGCGCACAGGAGCGTTGCCAAATCCGCGGCGGTGGAAATTGCCCCCGTGGCATACGGCAGACCGGAATAGGCTCTGCCGCCGTTTTCGGCAGGCGAAAACCGCCCCCCTCCCTTGGCATCATATCCGATTGCCGGGCTTTGTATTCCGGTATCCTTTTCCGGATACAGCACCGTAGAGGAAAGTGCCAGCGGGGTCAGTACCGCGGCATCCGCCAGCTCCCCGAACGGGGTGCCCGCAACACATTCCGCAACGTATGCCGCAAGCGAAATCCCGAACAGGGAGGGGCTGTATTGCTTGCCCGGTACAAGGCTTTGTTGCGGCACATCCGAAAGCAAAGCCTCACGCAGGGAAAGAAAGCAGTGGGAATCCTTCACAAACAGCACATCAAAGCAACGCCCCTCAAAGCCCGCCGTGCCGGAAAGCAAATCCCGCAAGGTCACGGGTGCCACGAGAGAAAGCTCGGCAATAAAATCCTCGGACAGGTAGGAATTGATGTCCGTATCCAGCGACAATACCCCGCGTTCGGCAAGCGAAAGCACGGTAATCGCGGTAAAAAGCCCGGTCAATTCTCCGATTTCAAAGGAGGTACCCGCCGTAACCGGAACTTTTTCCGCCATATCCGCATAGCCGAAGCCCTCCGCCATTACGGTTGCACCGTTTTTCACTGCCACCACGGCGGCACCGGGTGTATCCTCGCCAAGGGAGGCGGCAACCGCGGTCTCCACGGCAACAATCAGCGGGTCGGCAGGGGCGACAGAAAAAACAGACAACACGGATGCCGCAAAAAGCACCGCCGACATCAGCACCGCGAAAAGTGCAAAAAGCGTTTTTTTCATACCGTACCCCCCCTTATTTGGCATTTTCCGATTTTCTCCAAAAAAAGTATAGCATACAAAACCGGGTTTGGCAAGTACCCTGACAGATTTTTCTTGCCGGATTTCGGAAAGAAAATCCGCCAAAAATTCAGTTTCCGTTCCGCCCGGTACCGGCTTCCTGCAAGACTTTGGCACGCGCCGCAAGATACTCCCGTGCGTGTTCCGCCGCCGTCGCACCGTCTGCGGCGGCAAAAATAATCTGACGAAGCGGCTTTCGTCGGGTGTCGCCTGCCACAAACAGCCCCGGCGTATCGGTGCGGCAATCCGAACCGACCGGAAAATAACCGTTCATCTCCGGTTCCAGCAGATTAGCAAACCGTTCGTTCTCCGGCACGCGTCCGATTGCGGCAAACACACCGTCCACGGC
>CAKSPL010000217.1 GCA_934481325.1 uncultured Eubacteriales bacterium
CACCAAGACGGTCAAAAAGATCCACCAGCAAGCCGGAATCCGCAATCACCGAAATATGGGGAAGACTCCCCACAGTCAGCTTTGCCATTGTCAGGCGTTCCTCCGGGGTATGATCATATTGCTTGTTTTCGTTATTCATCACGGCAACCACCGCTTCCCCATACAAAGCCACGGCGCGCCGTACCAAATCCAAATGCCCGAGGGTCATCGGGTCAAAGCTACCCGGTATCAAAGCAAGACTCATTTGGATTCCTCCATCGGTACGGGTGCCTTGTTCGGTTTGGGTTCCGCGCTTGGTTCGGTTGCCGCGTCCGATTCGGTTGCCGCACTCGGTTTGGGTTCCGTTTTCGGTTCGGATTCCGCGCTTGGCTCGCCTTCCTGTACCTCTTTCGGCTCACGCGCCGCAAGGGTCAGGATTTTGACATATGCCGCACCGTACCGATTTTCGCGCATCACGCAAAAAGATGACGCCAATGCGCCGTCCCTGCCGAAAACATCCTCCGGCTTCCCTGACTCGCAAACGATAATTGCCCGTTCGGCAAGCATTTTCCGTTGCAAAAGGAGCGACAGACACCGCGGAATGGCACCGAGTGCGTAAGGAGGGTCAAGGAACACCAAATCAAACGGTGTACCACGATAAGATTCCAGATAGCGAAACGCATCTGCGGTAATTACCGTGCATACGCGCTCGGTTTTGGTGCGTTTGACATTTTCGTCAAGGATGTTCTTCGACTTCCTTGACTCATCCACCAATACCGCGTGGGAAGCTCCGCGACTGAGTGCTTCCAGCCCCAACTGCCCCGAACCGGCAAACAAGTCAAGGACGTTCCGCCCTTCTATCTCAAACTGCAGCACGGAAAACACGGCTTCCTTGGCGCGCTCCGAGGTGGGGCGCGTTTCCGTGCCCTGCAAGGTCTCCAATCGCACGCCGCGTGCTTTTCCGGTAATAATCCGCATCATTGCCCGTTGTGATCCTTTCCGTGAAAATACTCGTAAACCGTTTTTGCAAGGTGTGTGCCTACTCCGGGTGCCTTGGCAAGCTCATCCGCCTCGGCATTTTTCACCCCGGAAAGCCCGCCGAAATACCGGAGCAGGGCGTGCGCCTTTTCCTTGCCTACACCCGGGATTTTTTCCAGGGATGAGGTACGGAGCGTTTTTTCCTTGGCACCGCTCATCCGGCGGATGGAATAGCGGTGTACCTCCTCCTGAATCCCGTAAATAAAGGTAAACAGTGCGCGGTCACGCGCAATTGAAATCTCTCCCTCGCCGTCACAAAGCGCACGGGTTTTATGAAAATCATCCTTCACCATCCCGAACACCGGAACCGAAATACCCAGTTCGGAGAGAACCTGCCTGACGGTTGCCACGTGGGTTACGCCGCCGTCAAGCAAAATCAGATCCGGGAGCTTGGAAAACGCGCCCTGACCGTCATTCAGATGAGCAAAGCGGCGCGTGATTGCCTCACGCATACAGGCAAAGTCGTCCGTCCCCTCCACGTCCCGGATGCGGAAGGTCCGGTAATCGCTTTTGCGGAATTTGCCGTTTTCCACCACGATCATTCCGCAGGTTTTATGCTCCGCGCCGAAGTTGGAAATATCATAGCTTTCAATGCGCTCCGGCAGGGTTTCCAGTGCGAGGGCAGAGGCAAGACGCGCCAACAGCTCGTTTTCCTTTTTCTCCTCCCGCAACACGCTTGCCGCGCGCTCCCCCGCATTGCTGACCGCAAGCTCGCAAAGGGTTTTCAGGTTTCCCCGCTCCGGGGTATGCAAGGTCACTTTTCGCCCTGCCAATTCCGAGAGCGTTTGTGTCAGCAACTCCGCGTCTTCGTCCTCCAACGGAAAGGAAAGCAACACCTTGGGCGGCACGTCGTCCCGCCGGCGGTAATGGTCATAAAGAAAAGAAACCAATGCTTCGTCCGTGAGGATTTCGTCCTCTTTGAATATGGTTTCGGCTTTGTCCACCAAAGCACCGCCGCGCACATAAAATACCGCCATCACGGCAATATTCTCGCCGCGGTACAGTCCAAATACATCCTCCGACACCTCAGGGGAGGCAACCACCGTCTGCTTTTCCGACAGTTTTTCCAGTGCAAACAGGGTATCCCGCAGGGAAGCCGCTTTTTCAAACAGCTCCGCCTTGGCCGCCGCCTCCATTTCCGCGCGCACCTCGCGCCGCACGCCCGCGGTATTGCCGCGCAGAATCTCGGCGGCAAGTGCAATGCGTTTGCCGTATTCCTCTTCCCCGATCTGCCCGGTGCAAACGCCACAGCACTGCCCCATCCGATAATAAAGACAGGGGCGTTCTTTGCCGATGTCCCGCGGAAAACGGCGGTTACAGGTGGGCAGGCGCAACGTTTTTTCCAAGGTGCGAAGCACCGCCCCTGCCACGGAAACGCCGGAATACGGTCCGAAAT
>CAKSPL010000218.1 GCA_934481325.1 uncultured Eubacteriales bacterium
ATACTCATCCGGGGAGGTTCCGCTAACGACAAGCCCCGCATCGGTCAGCTCCTTGCGGTATTCGTTGTTGAACTCGTAACGGTGGCGGTGCCGTTCCGAAATTTCGGTTTTGCCGTACCAACGATACATCTGAGTGCCGGTGCGTACGGCGCAGGGGTATGCGCCAAGGCGAAGCGTGCCGCCCTTTGCCACCTCATCGTTCTGATCGGGCAGAAAATCGATGACCTTGTGCGTGGAATCCGGGTCAAACTCCCCGGAGTTGGCGTCCTTCCACCCGAGCACCGTGCGGGCAAACGCGATTACGGCAATCTGCATCCCGAGGCAGATGCCGAGATACGGCAGGTTGTGTGTGCGACAGTAATCCGCCGTCACGATTTTGCCCTCGATTCCGCGGTTTCCGAAGCCGCCCGGCACAATCACTCCATTGCAATCCGAAAGAATTTCCTCCACATTTTCTTTCGTCACGGTTTCGGAATCCACCCATTTGATCTTCACGTGAGTGCCGTATACATATCCGGCGTGGCGCAATGCTTCCGCCACCGAAAGATACGCGTCGTGCAATTGCACATATTTGCCGACCAGAGCGATTTGCACGGTTTTGCTCCGGTTGTGGATGCGTTCCAGCATCTCGTTCCATTCGCCGAGGTCAATGTTGGGGGCATCGATGCCGAGCTCCCGGCACACAATCTCGGAAAAATGGCTTTTCTCCAACATAATCGGTGCTTCATACAGCACCGGCAGGGTCAGGTTTTCAATCACACAATCGGGCTTGACGTTGCAGAACATTGAAATTTTACGGAATATGGATTCTTCAAGCGGCTCGTCACACCGGAGAATAATCACCCCGGGGTTGATGCCCATCCCCTGCAATTCCTTCACGGAGTGCTGGGTCGGCTTGGATTTATGCTCGTCCGACCCGCGCAGGAACGGCACCAGCGTGACGTGGATGAAAAGGCTGTTTTCCCTGCCCACCTCCAGCGAAATCTGACGCACCGCCTCCAAAAACGGCTGGCTTTCAATGTCACCGATGGTGCCGCCGATTTCGGTGATCACCACATCGGCATCGGTCTTTTTACCCACGGCGTAAACGAATTCCTTGATTTCATTGGTCACGTGAGGAATCACCTGCACCGTGGAGCCGAGGTATTCCCCCTGCCGCTCCTTGTTGAGTACGTTCCAATAGACTTTTCCCGTGGTCAGGTTGGAGTATTTGTTCAGATTTTCATCGATAAACCGCTCGTAATGCCCGAGATCAAGGTCGGTTTCGGCACCGTCCTCGGTGACGTAAACCTCCCCGTGCTGATAGGGGCTCATCGTGCCGGGATCGACATTGATGTAGGGGTCGAGCTTCTGCGCCGCAACCTTCAATCCGCGCGCTTTGAGCAGCCGCCCGAGCGAGGCGGCAGTAATGCCCTTGCCAAGCCCGGAAACCACACCGCCGGTCACAAAAATATACTTCGTCTGTTTCATATCCATCTCCATCCTTTCTGTTATTCCCACGAAAAAAGCGTCAGGGGAGCCGGGGCATCGGCCTCTTTGCCGCCGGATACCGCTGTCCGCCGTTATTTATCATAAGTACGCACGATGTACTCCGCCACTTCCCTACGGGAAAGGCGCATATCCATCGCCTGCTTTTCAATGTGATAGTGCGCATCCTTTTCGGACATTCCGAGGTGCTCAATCAGCAACCACTTTGCACGGTTGACCGCGCGGATGTCCGCCATTTTTTCCTGCAGGGTGCGGTTTTGCTTTTCCATTTTGGCGAGCTTGGCACACATCACGCAAAGCAAGCGGACAGACACATACAGTTCCTGTTTTGTCACCGGGCGCGGCAAGGTCATCACGCCGTCGTCTTCCAGGGCATACGCCGTCATTTCGTATACATCCGAGCGGCAGAGCAACAGCACCCCGATGTTGCGCCCCGCCAGCTCCCGTGCCAATTCCGCGCCGGATTCGTCCGGGAGCGGTGAATTGATAACGGCAAGGTCAAAATCGGCAGCACTCAACAGTCGCTTTGCCTCTCCCGCAGAGGTTATATGAACAATAGGCGAAAACTCGCCCGGCGGCAAAAGCTCCGTGATCAGCTCGTGCGCCTGCCGCGTTGCCGAGATCACCAGCACCCGCCATACCGTTTTGGAAGTACTCACGGTGCGCCTCCGTTATTCCCCGAAATAGCCGGGAAGCACAGAACCGAAAAAGGCACTTTCCCTCGCCGCATCCAACGCCTCACCAAGGCTCGCGGGCAGGGTTGCCAGTCCTTTTGTATCGGCATTTGCCGCAAAAAGATCGGCGGTGGTTTCCGGTTGCAACGGCAAGTCCTTTTCAATCCCGTCAAGCCCCGCGTAAATCAGCAACGCAAAGGCGAGATACGGATTGGCGG
>CAKSPL010000219.1 GCA_934481325.1 uncultured Eubacteriales bacterium
GTAATGGTGGGCGAGCCTTCCCCCGAAGAGTCCGTGGAAATTCTGAAAGGTCTGCGCGACAAATACGAAGCGCACCATAAGCTGAAAATCTCGGATGAAGCGATTGAGGCGGCGGTCAATCTTTCCAAACGGTATATTGCGGACAGATTCCTGCCCGACAAAGCCATCGACCTTGTGGACGAGGCGGCGTCCAAATTGCGCATCAGCGCGCACACTTCCCCGCCCGACCTCAAGGAAAACGAGCAGAAGATTGCCACCCTGAAACGGGAAAAGGAAGAAGCCATCTCCGCACAGGATTTTGAAAAAGCCGCAAAGCTGCGGGATGAAGAAAAGAGCGCGGAGGAAGCCTACAAGAAAGCAAAAAGCGACTGGGAAAACGAGGTTAAAGGACAGACCCTCACCGTTACGGCAAGCGACATTGCCGATGTGGTAACGCAATGGACGGGGATTCCCGTCAGCCGCCTGATGGAGGAAGAAAGCGAGCGGCTGTTGCACCTGGAGGAGCTGCTTGGCAAGCGCGTAATCGGGCAGGATGCCGCGGTCAGTGCCGTAGCCAAAGCCATCCGCCGCGGGCGGATGGGACTCAAGGACCCGAAACGCCCGATCGGCTCGTTCATCTTTCTCGGCCCCACCGGTGTGGGCAAAACCGAGCTGACAAAAGCACTGGCAGAGCTTCTCTTCGGTGATCCGAATGCGATGATCCGGCTTGATATGTCGGAGTATATGGAAAAACACAGTGTCTCGAAGCTCATCGGGTCGCCCCCCGGTTACGTGGGGTACGAGGAGGGCGGTCAGCTGACCGAAAAAATCCGCCGTCGCCCCTACTCGGTGGTGCTGTTTGACGAAATCGAAAAGGCACACCCTGATGTTTTCAATATCCTGTTGCAGGTGTTGGAAGACGGTGTACTGACCGACTCCCAGGGCAGAAAGGTCGATTTCAAGAATACCATTCTGATTATGACCTCCAACGTCGGTGCCTCGGCACTGACGGAACCTGCCAAGGGTACGCTCGGGTTCAGCGAGAAGCCGGAGGAGGAAAACAACGAAAAGGCGGCGCACAGTCGCGTGATGGACGCGCTGAAAGCCACCTTCCGCCCCGAATTTCTCAACCGTATCGATGACATTATCATCTTTAACCGCCTGACCGAGGAGGATATCAAAAAGATTGCGCATCTGATGCTTTCCGAGGTTGGAGAGCGCATCCGGGCGCTTGGTATCGAGATTTCCTTTGATGACAGCGTTGCGGCACTGATGGCAAAGGAGGGCTTTGACGCCGTGTACGGTGCCAGACCCTTGCGCCGTGCGATTGTACGGCTGGTGGAGGATCCTTTCTCCGGCGAAATGCTGGAAGGCAGGATTAAAGCCGGTGACAGCGTAAATGCCACGGAAAAAGACGGCAAGGTTGAATTTCTCAAGGTAGAGTAACCCAATCCCCCGGCGGCTCGCCGCCGGGGGATTTTTTTGAAAAACTCCCTGCTCCCTTCACACAAACGCCTTATTTTTCTTGCAAACTTCAAAAAATACTGATATAATAAATTCAGACCGGGTCCCAAAGGCTCCGGCGGAAAATGGAGGAATTAAGGATGGCAAATCGTTTTGTTCTCAATGAAACCAGTTACCACGGCAAGGGTGCGATCAAGGAGATCGCAGGCGAGGTCAAGGGCAGAGGCTTCAAAAAGTGTTTTGTCTGTTCCGACCCCGATCTGATTCGCTTCGGTGTGACCCAAAAGGTGACCGACGTGCTGGACGTCGCGAAAATCCCTTACACGGTATATTCCAAAATCAAAGCCAACCCCACGGTGGAAAACGTACAGAACGGCGTTGAGGCGTTCCGGGCAAGCGGGGCGGACTGCATCATTGCAATCGGCGGCGGCTCCTCAATGGACACCGCAAAGGCAATCGGAATTATCATCGAAAATCCGGAGTTTTCCGATGTAATATCGCTGGAAGGCGTAGCCCCCACCAAGCACAAAGCCGTGCCGATTATCGCCGTGCCGACCACGGCAGGGACTGCGGCAGAGGTTACCATCAATTACGTTATCACCGACACCGAGAAAAACCGCAAGATGGTTTGCGTGGACGTTCACGACATTCCCGTGGTTGCCGTGGTTGACCCCGATATGATGAGCAGTATGCCCAAGGGGCTGACCGCCGCCACGGGTATGGATGCCCTGACGCACGCAATCGAGGGCTATATCACCAAGGGCGCGTGGGAAATGTCCGATATGTTCCACCTCAAAGCGATTGAAATCATTTCAAAGAACCTGCGCGGGGCGGTGGCAAACACCCCCGAGGGGCGTGAAGGAATGGCTCACGGGCAGTATATCGCCGGTATGGGCTTCAGCAACGTGGGGCTTGGTATCGTACACTCTATGGCGC
>CAKSPL010000220.1 GCA_934481325.1 uncultured Eubacteriales bacterium
GCGCACGCGGCGGGGGAGGGAAATAATGCTTTCGGAAAACTATTCGGAAAACGTGCGGTGGATGGAAGAAAAGCTCGCCGTGGCGGAAAACTTTGATGTAATCAAAAAGGTGCTTCGCATTGCGGACGGCGAGATTACACTGTTTTATATTGACGGTTTGCTCAAGGACAATTCGATGCAGAAAATGCTGATTTATCTGCTTTCCTTAAAAGAAATGCCGGGCGACGCCACGGAATTTCTGCAATCCCATATGCCTTATGTGGAGTGCGATATCACCGAAAATGAGGATTTGATGGTGCAGATGGTGCTTTCGGGTGCCACGTTGCTGTTCGGTTCCACCTTCGGGCGGCAGGTGCTGATTGTGGACGCACGCACCTACCCCGCCAGAGAAACGGCGGAGCCGGAAAACGATCGCGTGATGCGCGGCGCGCGGGATGGGTTTGTGGAAACCCTGATTTTCAATACCGCCCTGATTCGCCGCCGTATCCGGGACGTGACCCTGACGATGCACTATGAGAGCGTGGGCAAGGCGTCCAAAAGCGATTTGGTGATTTGTTATATGTCCGACCGGGCAGACCCGAAGCTTGTGGAATATCTGAAAAAGTGCATCCGTTCATTGCAAACCGATGCACTGACGATGGGGCACGAGTCACTTGCCGAATCGCTGATTCATACCCGTTGGTATAACCCGCTCCCGAAAATCCGTTACACCGAGCGGCCGGACACCGCCGCCGCACAGCTCCTGGAGGGTAGTGTGATTCTGCTTTTGGACAATTCTCCGTCCGCGATGATTTTGCCGACCTCCATTTTCGATTTTTTACAGGAGAGCAATGATTATTATCTCCCGCCGCTCACCGGCACTTACCTGCGCGTTGTGCGGCATATCGTGCTGTGGCTGACGCTGTTTCTGACCCCCTTGTGGTATCTTGGCACCAAAAATCCCGCACTGGTGCCGGCGTGGTTGCAGTTTGCCCTGCCGGTGGAAACCGGAAAGCTACCGATTCTTTTGCAGATTTTGCTTGCGGAATTTATCATTGACGGGTTGCGGATGGCATCTATGAACACCCCCGATATGCTGGCAAATTCGCTCTCGGTGGTGGGAGGGCTGATTCTCGGGGATTTTGCGGTCAGCGTTGGATGGCTGATCCCGGAGGTCATCCTGTATATGGCGTTTGTCGCCATTGCAAACTTTACGCAAAACAGCTTTGAGCTTGGCTATGCGCTCAAATTCCTGCGGATTCTGTTGCTCCTGTTGGTCGCTCTCTTCGGTGGTTGGGGATTCCTTGCCGGGGTGGTGGGCATTCTTTTGCTGATGGCGTCCAACCGCACCGTCAACGGCGGACACAGTTATCTTTACCCGTGGATTCCGTTCTCTCCCCGCGCCCTGCGCGCGCTTTATACCAGACGGCGCAAAAGGTCTTGACTTCCGCGCGCACTTTTGCTATACTGAATCCAAACGGAACGGAGGGATGGTATGCAAAAGTCGGAACAACGAAAAATCGGTTGGCGCATACCGGTAATCGGTGTCGTAATTCTTCTCCTGACGGCGGGGCTGGTGTTCGGCGCGGTTTTTCTCCCGGAGCTGAAACAGAAAAGCAGAATGAAAAAAACGCTGAACGCCTTTCTCACCGCCGATGCCGCGTACGTGCTGGTGAACAACCCGCTCTATGACACGGGCGACCTGCTCGGCAATGACGGGAAGGAGCTGCGCCTTGACGAGGCACAGACCGCCGCGGTGCGCGCCGCAGTGCGGCAGGTGCTTGACGCGGGGCTTTCCTTTGCCGAGGCAAGGCAGTCACCGGCAGGCTCCTTTGATACCGGAGTGTTCCTTCGGGACAGTGCAGGCAATACGGTACAGTTTTTTGTGACCGAAACCACCGTGGGATTTACCGACGGCGGCGGATATTTTCTTTTTTCCGCAAAAGGTGAAGCGATTTCGGCACTGTTCGGCTTGCTGACGGAGCTGCTTGCCGAAAACTGACCGAATTCAAACTTTTTTTGACCGAAATTCCATTCCTTTTTATGCGGTATTTTGTTAAACTGAAACCAACGGCGGAGGTGACCTGATGAAAACACAACTGATTATTCACCCGGACGAATTATCGTCGGAATGGATTGACCGCGCGGCGGCACTCGGTGTGGATGTGCTGGGGCTTCACCCGGTCGGGGGGCGGCACGCACACGAATCGCTGGCGGCACTCCTGCAAACGCTGGAAACCGCAGAATTCCGCGCTCTTTTGGACGAGGCGGCAAAAAAGGGACTGGAAATCGAATACGAGCTGCACGCCGGGAGCTTTCTTGCCCCGCGCGCACTTTTTGCCGAGCATCCGGAGTATTTCAGAGAGGCGGAGGGCGTTCGTACCGAGCACGGCAA
>CAKSPL010000221.1 GCA_934481325.1 uncultured Eubacteriales bacterium
GCGATAGACCTCCCGCTGTAAGCGCAGGGATTTCAGCTTTCGCTCCCGATGCCCCAAAAAGGCAAACAAGGAATTGAGAGCCGCCACCGCACCGTTTACACTCCGTGCGGAAAGTCCTGACGCGCTCAATTGCCGTTTATAAGCAATGGCACCCGCAAAGCTCCACGGTGTGCCGTTCAGAAACGCCGCAAAGTCTTTTACGGTGCGGAGATATTTGCCTATCGTTGCCGGGCTTTTTTCCTCTCCGCGCAAATATGCTTCATAGGCGGTGATTTTTGCCGCCCTAATCGTTTTTTCGTTCATTTTTATCCCTCCTTTGCTTTATTGTAACCCGTAAAAAGCAAAAAGCCCGCCATAGGCGGGCTTGGAAAGAAAAAATATAGCATCTATCAAAGAGGAATTACGGGATGTTCTCGCAAATCGTTGCCGCGGGGGTACCTGTCAGTGTGAGGATTTTTGCACCGAGGAGCGCGGCATCCTCCTTGTTGTGAGAAACGGTAATGGTCAGCCCCTCGCGGTTGGCGGCGCGGATAACGGGGGCAATGCGGGCTTTCAGCTCCTCGTCCAGCCCCGCAAACGGTTCGTCAAGCAATAGCAGGTCACCACCAAACGAAAGCGCGCGGGCAAGTGACACGCGGTTTTTCATCCCGCCCGAAAGCGCGGCGGGGTATTGATTTGCGGCGGTTTCCAATTCCAGTGCCGCAAGGTATTGTCGGGCTGTTTTTTCACGGTCTGTGCTTTTTGGGAGAACCAGCATCACATTTTCCGATACCGTAAGCCACGGCACAAGGCGCGGCTCCTGAAACGCAACCGAAAGCCGGTTGCAATCAAGGGTAATCTTGCCGTCGTCCGGCTTTTCCAGTCCGCAAATCAGGCGCAACAGCGTGGTTTTGCCGGCACCGGAGGGTGCCATCAGCAAAAATTGTCCTTTTTCGGAAAATTGATAGGAAAGGGAAGAAAGTACCGGATGCCCGCCATAGCTTTTGGAGAGATTTTCAAGCGTCAGCATTTTCGCGCTCCTTTCCGTGTTGTGACGGGGTCAAAAGCCTCACTACCGCAAATTCCACCGCCATACTGATCAGAATGACCACCAGCGTCCAAGCAAACAGTTCATCGGTCAGGAGGTACAGCTTGCCCTCATAAATGGCTCTGCCGATGGAATGCTCCGGCACGCAAAGTACCTCGGCGGCAACGCCCGCTTTCCATCCAAGCCCCAGTGCCGTGCGGCAGGCGGCAAGAAAGAAGGGGAGTACCGACGGCACATACACGCGCCACAACTTTTTAGAAAAGCTGAGATGAAAAACCTTTGCCATCTCCAAAAGCTGTTTGTCGGTTTGCAGGATTCCTTCCCGCACGTTGCTCCACGCAATGGGCAGTGCCATCATAAAGGAAATGAGAAACGGCACGTGCGCCCGCCCGACCCACAGCAGAATCAGAAAAATAACGGAAGCCACGGGTGTGGCTTTGCACAGTGTCAGCAGGGGGGAAAGAAGCGTATGGAGAAACCGGCTTTTCACGGTCAGAACCGCCAATAGCACGCCCACAGCCAACGCCGCCGCCACGCCCGAAAAAATGCGGGCAAGCGAGAGTGCCACCGTGCGCCAAAAATCTCCGGTTTTTGCCAGCCCCCACAGGGCTTTTATCGTTGCCGGGGGCGTGGGGAGAATCAGCGGTTTATCGAAATTTGCGGCAATCAGCCACCACAGCCCCACCCAAAAAACAAGTGAAATCAGAACAAGCACCGGGCGGGGCAGGCGGCGGAAAAAGGCTTTCATACACCGTAGTAGAAGTCATCACCGGGGAGCTTGCCGCCGATGGACTGCAAGGGCATTTCCGCAAGGAACGCGGAAAGGCGGGTTTTCATTTCCGCCCCGGTTATAAAGCAGAGATTGCACTTCGGAATTGCCGCCTGTGCCACGGCGGGTTGAGCAAAAATACCGGCAACCATAATCATTCCGGATGCTTCCTCGGGGTTGGCAATCACGTATTCTACAGAAGCCTTGTATTCCTCCATAAACTTGGCAACCTCGTTCGGATGAGCCGCCAGAAATTCGGAACGCACAACCACACAGCCCTGCACCAGCGACCCCTCGGTGGAGGAGTATTTGTTCCACTCCGTGGTCAGATTAAGGGCGACAGTCAGCGTCAGCCCCGATTTTGCGGCGGCGGATTTTGCAATCGTAACCATCGGCTCGGGCAGGATAGCGTAATCAATGTTACCGGAGGCAACCGCGGTGCGAAGGTCAGTGGGGTCGGAATACGTGGTGCTGTCCACGATGATGTCGGTCACTTGGGATTTGGCAATCAGTGCGTTGGTAATAAACGCGGGATTCTGCGCGGGGCAGTAAACGGTTTTGCCCGAAAGATCGTCAAG
>CAKSPL010000222.1 GCA_934481325.1 uncultured Eubacteriales bacterium
ATGGTATACAGGAGCTTGCGGTGGGAGGGCTTGAGACCGTCAATCTCCGGGATTGCTCTCGAAACGATGACGCTCATCACGTAGGGCATATAGTTTTTCTCAATGGTTTCGGTGATGGGTTGCGGGGTTGCGGGTGCCGGAACAATGCGGGAAAGCTCCGTTACCGGGGAGCTTTTTTTCTTTGCCATCTCGCATAAACTTCCTTTCACTCAGACTTTTTTGATTGTGTGCGCCGCAGCGCGAATCATTCGGTTATATAACGCCAGCCCTACGCCGTCGGTTGTGGGTAAATGCGCGTAAAGCTGTTTGATTTCAGGGTATTCGTCTGCCTCCCGCAGTGCCGCAAACAATCGGTGAGCCTGCGTGAGGAGGTCATTTTTTCTGCCAACAGGGAACAGATGCCGACAATTTTCCAGCGTTGCCTGTTCTTCCTCAAAGCAAAGAATGCCGACTGACGAATCATTTGCTGCGGAGCGGAGAAAATTCCGTACCTCGTCATCCGCACCTTCCAGCAGGGTCAGCGGTGCGTGAGGGGCATAGTGGCGGTATTTCATCCCGGGGGACAAGGGACGCTCGTTTTCCTTTAACATTGCCGTTACTGCCGGAGCCACAGTCATATGGCGGCAGACACAGCAAAGGGCATCATAAGTAACGGCACCGGGGCGAAGGAGCGTGCCATCCTCCCCGTCCAGCTTGACGATGGTGGATTCCAACCCGAACTCGCATTCTCCGCCGTCCAGTATCATATCCACCCGTCCGGTCAGATCCTCAATGGCGTGTGCGGCACAGGTGGGGGAGGGCCTGCCGGAAAGATTGGCGGAGGGCGCGGCAATCGGCACTCCGGCGGCGGCGATCAGCGCGTGCGCCACCGGGTGAGAAGGGCATCGTACCGCCACGGTATCCAACCCCCCGGTTACTTCCAACGGGATGGTTTCCTTGCGGGGCAGAATGACCGTCAGGGGACCCGGCATAAACTGTTTTGCCAGCTTATAGTATGTCTGGTTTGTTATGGCGTACGGCTCCGCATCCTCGGGGCGTGCGATATGGATGATAAGCGGGTTATCCGAGGGGCGACCTTTGGCGGCATACACCGCCTTTGCCGCACCCGCGTTGGTGGCGTCAGCCCCCAGCCCGTAAACGGTTTCGGTGGGAAAAACCACCAGTCCGCCGTGCCGGATGATTTCCGCCGCCTCTGTCAGCACTTCTGCCGAATTTGCGGGGTCGGAGATCGGAATGACTTTGGTTTGCAAATAATTCTCCCCTTTGTTCAGTCTTTCATTTTGGCGGCGGTGTCCGCCGCAATCAGGGCGTCAATCAGATCCCCGATGTTTCCGTTAAGGATAGAGTCCAGATTGTAGAGCGACAGCCCGATCCGATGATCGGTCAGCCGACCTTGCGGGTAATTGTAAGTGCGGATACGCTCGGAGCGGTCACCCGTGCCGACCTGGCTTTTCCTCTGGTCGGCAATTTCCTTGTGTTGTGCCGCCTTGGAGCGGTCAAGAAGAATCGCGCGCAGCATTTTCATCGCCTTGTCCCGGTTTTTGAATTGACTGCGCTCCTCCTGACATTCCACCACAATCCCGGTGGGCTTGTGCGTCAGGCGTACGGCGGATTCGGTTTTGTTGATGTGCTGACCGCCGGCACCACTGCTTTTGCAGGATTCCATTACCACATCGCCCGGGGCAATCTGTACCTCGATTTCGTCCGCCTCCGGCAGTACCGCTACGGTAACGGTGGAGGTCTGAATCCGCCCCTGCGATTCCGTCACGGGTACGCGCTGTACGCGATGTACACCGGATTCAAATTTTAAGCGGGAATATGCCCCCGCGCCCTCCACCGAAAAAGCCACTTCGCGGTAGCCGCCAAGCTCGGTTTCGTTGGCGGAAAGCAGGGAAACGCAAAAGCCTGCCCGCTCTAAGTACATCGTGTACATCCGGTAAAGATCCGCCGCAAAAAGCGCGGCTTCCTCACCGCCCGCACCCGCCCGAATTTCCACAATCACATTTCGGTCGTCGTTCGGGTCTTTTGGCAGGAGAGCTTGCTTCAATTCGGTTTCCAGTTTTGCGAGTTCCGCGCAAAGTGCTTTGTATTCTTCTCCGGCAAGCGCGGCAAGCTCTGCATCCGGGGAAGAGAGGAGGGCTTTTGCCTCCTCCGCCTCTTTGCTTGCCGCAAGATACCGGTGATATTTCGTAACCGTTGGTTCCAGCCCGCGGTATTCTTTCATTAAAGCGGTATAGGCTTCCCGGTCGGCGAGAATTGCCGGATCAACGGATTTGGCTTCCAGCTCCGCAAACCGGTCGGCAAGGGATTGCAGCTGTTCAATCATCAGGCACGGCAGAACGCGACAAATGCGCGGTATGCCTCGTAAAT
>CAKSPL010000223.1 GCA_934481325.1 uncultured Eubacteriales bacterium
CGCAACACCAAAGCCTCCGGCGTCATCCCGCAGATTGCGGTGGTGATGGGCCCCTGCGCCGGCGGCGCGTGTTATTCCCCCGCCATTTGTGATTTTATCTTTATGACAGACCCCACGGGGCAGATGTACATCACGGGACCCGCAGTGGTAAAATCGGTTACCGGAGAGGAGACCGACGTTCAGAGCCTCGGCGGTGCCGCCGTACACGCAAGGCAAAGCGGTGTGGCGCATTTTACGGACGGTGACGATCTCTCGTGCCTGAACCGCGTGCGCCGGTTGCTGGGATACCTGCCGCAGAACAACGACGGGGAACCGATGGTCATTCAGGGCAAGGAGGTGGATCGCACCGCAACGCTTGCCGAAATCATCCCCGGTGACGCACGGCTTTCCTATGACGTACACGAGGTGATTGACACCTTTGTGGACGAAAACAGCTTTTTCGAGGTACAGAGCGACTATGCGCAGAATCTTGTGGTCGGCTTTGCAAGGCTTTCCGGCAAAACGGTCGGCATTGTAGCCAACCAGAGCCGTGTTGCGGCAGGATCGCTGGAAATCAACGCCTCCGACAAGGGAGCGCGCTTCATCCGCTTCTGTGACTGCTTCAATATTCCGCTGATTTCGCTGGTGGACGTGCCGGCATTCCTGCCGGGGAGCGACCAGGAGCACAGCGGCATCATCCGTCACGGAGCAAAGCTGCTGTACGCCTTTTCGGAGGCAACCGTGCCGAAAATCTGCCTGATTCTGCGCAAGGCCTACGGCGGCGCGTATATCGCGATGAACAGCAAGGGGCTTGGTGCCGACGCGGTGTTTGCCCTGCCGATTGCCGAAATTGCGGTGATGGGTGCCTCGGGTGCCGTTGCCATTGTGGGCAGTAAGGCATTGAAAATGGCCGAAGATCCCGCCGCCGAGCGCGCGCGGATGATTGACGAATACAACCAAAAATTTATGAACCCTTACGTTGCCGCCGCACACGGCTTTGTGGATGAGGTCATCCACCCGGCAGAGGTGCGCGAAAAGCTGTTGGGAGCATTGGAGATGGCGGCGCATAAAAAGCACGCCCCCGCGCCCCGCAAGCATGGCAATATCCCGCTTTGAGCGAGGAAGGAGAGAACGATGGAAACAACTATTCCGAATGAAGAACTGATTGCCGCGGCAATGACCGTAATCTTAAAGGAAACCGGGCTTGATGCCTCCAAAATCCGCCTGATTTCTTTCCGGGAGGTGGAGGCAAGCCCCCTGGCACAGTACATCGAACGCTATCGCATTGCCTATCGGAAATATCAGCTGGGGGATGAATCGGCGTGAATAAATATCGGATTAAAATCAACGGACATATTTATGAAGCGGAAATCGAGGTGCTAGACGGGCAGAACGAAAGCGCGCCCGCCGAAAAGCCCGCTCCCGCAAGACCTGCCCCCACCGGATTTACACCGATGCCCACCGGGGCGTCGATGATCCGGAAAAGCAATGCCGAGGAGGGCACCGTGTGCAGTCCCCTGCCCGGCATCGTGACGAAAATTCTCGTAAACGAGGGGGAACCGGTCAAGGCGGGTCAGGCGGTGCTGATTCTCGAAGCGATGAAGATGGAAAACGAGATTGCCGCCCCCGCGGACGGAATCCTGCACGGGCTTGCCGTCGGGGAAGGCGCGCATATTGCCGCGGGCGTGCCGCTTTTTTCCGTGGTACCGGAAAAGGGTTAAGCGATGCTGGCATTTCCGAATACCAAACTGGAAATCACCGAAACCGTTCTGCGTGACGCGCATCAGTCCCAGGCGGCAACCCGTATGAAAACCGCCGATATGCTGACCGCCTGCGGGGAGCTGAATCGCGCGGGCTACTGGTCGGTAGAGTGCTGGGGGGGCGCGACCTATGACGCGTGCCTGCGGTATCTGAACGAGGACCCGTGGGAACGGTTGCGGACGCTTCGCCGTGCGATGCCGGACGTGAAGCTGCAAATGCTGCTTCGCGGGCAGAGTCTGCTCGGCTACCGCCATTACGCGGATGACGCGGTGGAGCTGTTCTGCCGCAAATCCATTGAAAACGGCATTGACGTAGTGCGCATTTTCGACGCACTGAACGATGTGCGCAATATGGAAACCGCGATGAAAAGCGTCAAGAAATACGGCGGCATCTGTGAGGCGGCGGTCAGCTACACCACGGGACCCGTATTTGACGACGACTATTTCGTGGAGCTTGCCGTGGCTCTTGCCGAGCGGGGGGCGGACGTCATCTGTATCAAGGATATGGCAAATCTTCTTCTCCCGGACGCGGCGTTTTCCCTTATTTCCAAAATGAAAGAGAAGGTCGGGCTTCCGATTCACCTGCACACGCACGACACCTGCGGCACCGGTGAGGCGGTTTAC
>CAKSPL010000224.1 GCA_934481325.1 uncultured Eubacteriales bacterium
GAAGTTATAACAAGGCATTTGCGATAATTATCGTTATTCCCGTTACATTTTATTGGTTTTCATTTTCTGTTGCCAACGTTGCAAGCCTTGCCTCGGCTTCGTCGGCACGCAAATGATCCGCGGCATATGCGGCACGGAGCAATTCCCCCGGTACATATGCGTCATATTTATCAAATATGGGAAGCTCGGAAGGAGAAACCAGTTCGGCAGGGCGGATTCCGTCCGCCGCAAGGCGGGAGAGCGTGCGGCAAAATGACTTTCCGTCCCCCTCCATATGAAACAGAATGTAATAGCAACCCTCAAATTCTATTCCCGAAATGCCCAGTTCCTTTGCGTGTGCCGCGAGAAAACGCCGCAAAGTGCGGAAAGAAACCGTTCCAAGCCAAGGGAAAAGGCACCAGGTAGAGCCGCCGAGATGAAGGAGCATCCGTTCCGCCACGCCGGTATTCCGCGCAAGATGCCTTGCCACCTCCAAGCGGTGCGCGGCATTCGGCTTCAGATACGGATATACCGTATCCTCGGCAAGCACCCTGCGCATTCTTTCCAATATTTTTGTATGAATCGCACCCGAATCCCCGGGCCACGAAACCTCCATTTTACCCGCTACGGGATGCACATAAATCAGCTTTCGCGGGATATCCAACTCCTCCACTTCCCACACGCGCCCGGCAAGGGCAAAACGGTCGCCCACGGGCGGTGGTGTGGTAATGGTGCCGATTTCCTCGGCACTCCCCTTTTCGGGGTCGCCGGCGCGCACGGTAAAATCTTCACTGTCCCGGAAAACGGCATAAAACTGAAAACTGCGCAACAGCCGTTCCCCCGCAAGTCCCACAATCAGCCCCCGCTCCTCCGTCATTTCCAGAAAATCATTTTTCAGCATTGACACAAGCAATGTGCGATAATCCTCTTTTGACACGTTCCGAAACGGCGGGAGTACCAGCACCCGCCCGGCAAGGTTTTTTGCCGTCAATTCCCCGGAGGAAGCCAGAATACTGAGCGTCTGATGAAACAACAGGCTCATCGGCATTTTTTTGGCGCGCGGCGGCTCAATAAACCGCTCCTCCAAATAAAGCTGAACAATCGCGATTGCCCGCAGCAATCCCCACGGGAAAAGCTGTGGCAGGGGGGTGTTCGGCAGTGGGTCCTCTTCACGGAAAACCATCATCATTTCCGGTGGCTGACCGCGCCTGCCGGATCTGCCCAGGCGTTGCAGAAAAGAAGAAACCGAATTCGGTGCGTCGTTTTGCAATACCCGTTCCAGCCTGCCGATGTCAATGCCAAGCTCCATCGTAACCGTGGCACAGGTGACCACAGGAGTCTCGTCGTTTTTCATCCGCAGTTCCGCATCTTCACGCAATGCCGCCGACAGGTTGCCGTGATGAATCAGAAACACATCCGGCTCCCCCCGCCTTGCCGCAATCTGACGGAAAGTGGCAGTCAGGTACTCGGTTTCCTCTCTGGAATTGGAAAAAACAAGTGCCTTTTTGTCCTTCACACAGTCGTACATATACTCGTATCCCGCGTCAAGCTCCGCACCGTTCTGCGGCTTTTCCGCCTTTTCGCGCCCGGTTTGATCGGGATTGTCATTCTGAAAATAAAAATGCTCCAGCCCCAGCCGCCAGCGGATGCCCTCGGGGGGAATTTGCGGCACGTCCACGGGGATATTGCTGTCCCCTGCCAACCAAACCGCCGCTTTTTCGGGGTCGCCCACGGTGGCGGAAAGCCCCACACGGCGTACCGGATGACCGATCAGGCGTGTGATGCGGGAAAGCTGACACTGCATCTGATTTCCTCTGTCCGTGCCGGTGAGGGTGTGTACCTCGTCAATCACAACAAAACGCAGGTCGCCAAACAGGCGCACGATATCATTGGAACGGTTGATCAGCATAGATTCCAGTGATTCCGGCGTGATTTGCAGAATCCCGGAGGGGTTGTCCAGCAGTTTTTTCTTGTGGGATGCCGAAACATCGCCGTGCCAGTGTGTAACGGGGATTCCCGCCTCGGCAAGCAATTCCTCCATCCGATAAAACTGATCGTTGATTAAGCTTTTCAGAGGGGCAAGATACAGCACGCCCACGCTCCTTGCCGGGCGTTCCCAAAGCTGTGACAGAATCGGGAAAAACGCCGCTTCGGTTTTTCCGCTGGCGGTGGTGGAGGTCAGAAGCAAGTGACGGTCACTTTCAAAAATCGTTTTTGCCGCCGCCAGCTGTACTGCGCGCAAGGCTTCCCACGAGTGGGAATAAATAAACTCCCGAATAAAAGGCGGAAACCTTGAAAAAATGCGTTCCTGTTCGTTCATTTCTGCCCTCACAAAATCAGATCATTCGGGTCAAAGTCGGTTTT
>CAKSPL010000225.1 GCA_934481325.1 uncultured Eubacteriales bacterium
TTGATGCGGATTTCTTCCCCGTAATCCACCTCCGGGCGCACATATTTGTTTTTTGCCGCAACATTGGCAAAGGAAAGGTATACGTCCAGCTCCGAGAGCCTTGCGGCAACACGCTGAATGCGTTCCCCTTCGTTTGCCACCTTGCCGCGGATTTCCTGAAAAATTTCGTATTCCAGCGTGCGGACCTTATCGGCGGCACCAAGGATGGTTGCCTCCATATCTTTCAGTTCCTGCGTGATGTAACGCTCGCCGTTGGTCAGTGTTTGCTTGCGGATGTAATTATCCGGAACCTGATCCACAAAGGATTTGGAAACCTCGATATAATAACCGAAAACCTTATTGTAGCCGATTTTCAGGGTGCGGATGCCGGTGCGTTCCCGCTCCTCCGCCGCCACCTTTTCAATCCAGCTTTTTCCGTCCTTCATCACCGAGTGCAGATAATCCACATCCCCGTTGTAGCCGGGCTTGATCAGCCTGCCGTCACGCAGGATAAACGGCGGATCTTCCGCAATGGCGGAGTCAATCAGCGTATGGAGATCGGCAAGGTCGTCCAGCTCGCGGTAAATCCGCTTCAATTCCCCGTCGGCGCAGTTTTCCAACAGCTTCCGCACCTCCGGCAATACCGCCGCGGTGTTGGCAACCGCGCGCAGATCCTTTGCGTTTGCCGTGCCGTATACGATGCGGGTAATCAGGCGTTCCAGGTCAAGCACCGAGGAAAGCACCGTGCCAAGCTCCTCACGAAGCATATAGTTGCCGTACAGCTCCTCCACCGCGCCCTGCCGTTGTGTGATTTTTTTGGCGGAAAGAAGCGGGTGCTCAATATACGAACGCAACAGGCGCGCGCCGGGCGCGGTTTTGGTGCGATCCAGCACCCAGAGAAGCGTGCCGCGTTTTTCCTTGGTGCGCATCGTTTCGGTCAGCTCCAGATTCCGGCGGGTGCTGATATCCATTTCCAGAAACTGCCCGTCGGAATACACGGAAAGCTCTTTGAGATAGGAAATATCCCCCCGTTGCATCTCGCGCACATAATCGAGGAGCGCACCGGTCGCCGCAACCATCGCCGGGGCGTTTTCAAAGCCCTCCGGTACGCCGTCGCCAAACTGCTCCCGCACCGTTGCAAGTGCGGCTTCCGGATCAAAGCGCGGGCTGTTTTCCTCCGAGAGCATCGCGCCGATGCGATTGGTCAGAAAATCCACAAGCTGAGGGGCGTCCTCGCGGGGAAAGCTGAGAATCACCTCGCTCGGCGCAAAGGTTGCCACTTCACTCTGCAAGCGCGCGGCACGGTTGTCCCCCACGATGTTGGTGGCATAGACCTTTGCCGTGGAAACGTCCGCAAAGCACACGCCCGTGGCATTCTGCGTTTCGCAAATAGCGCAGACATAATTGTTTTTGGTTTCGGTAAGCATTTCCGGCTCCAACAGGGTTCCGGGAGTTACCACACGGATGATATCGCGCTTGACCAGCCCCTTGGCGGTTGCCGGATCCTCCATCTGCTCGCAGATTGCCACCTTATAACCTTTGGCAATCAGGCGCGCAATATAGGAATCGGCACTGTGAAACGGCACACCGCACATCGGTGCGCGCTCCGCCTCTCCGCAATCCCGCCCTGTCAGTGTCAGCTCCAGTTCACGGGAGGCGGTCAGCGCATCGTCAAAAAACATCTCGTAAAAGTCACCAAGACGGTAAAACAGCAGGTAGTCCTTGTATTGATTCTTGATGGCAAAATACTGTTCCATCATAGGGGTCATAGCTTATACCTCGCTTCTTTTTCCGGCTGTTAATGGCAACCGCCGCAGCTTTTGCAATTGTGTGTGCAGGTGGATGGCTCCTCTCCCGTGATGTTAAAAGTAATGGTGGAGTTGACCATATTCATCAGGTCGTTGACTTCGTTCTGCGCCGCTTCCAGTGCCTTGTAGGTTTCACAGCCCACAATCTGCTCATACAGTGCGTCAATCCGTGCGCTGATCATATCAATCAGTGCCTGGTCGCGATCCTCTTTTATTGCCTCGTTCTGCATCGCGCGCTGTTGCACCTCATATTCGGTTGCCAACTTTGCCACGCGCTCGTCCGCGTCATATGCCTTGCGGGCTTCTTCCAAGCGCACCAGTCTCTTGTCTGCACGAAGGGTTTTACCGAGTTCTGCCGCCAGTTCAAAAATTTCCATATTCATTTCCTTTCCGCCGCCGTACCCCAAAGCGCAAATGCTTCGGCACGGTCAATTTTAATCTCTGCCCAAACGCCTGCGGGAAGCTCCTGCGGGAAAAAGACGATTTTCCCCCCGGCGGTTCTCCCCTGTCGCATCGTTTTATCGTTTTTGCTCTCTCCGTCACAA
>CAKSPL010000226.1 GCA_934481325.1 uncultured Eubacteriales bacterium
CTGAGTGACAAGACTTGAACTTGCGGCCTCTACCACCCCAAGGTAGCGCGCTACCAACTGCGCCACACCCAGATTTCGACGCCTGTATAGTTTAGCACATTCCGGGTGCGATGTCAAGGGGTTTTTGAAAAAAACTGCGCAAAATCTATAGAAGAAATCCATCGCGGGGCAGTACTTTTGCAGCCTTGCCGTGGTGCATTCGGTGTATTTGTTTATCCGAATATTCGGATATTGCCGAAACACCCGCGCAGTTTCTCTTGACTTTACACGAATTTGTGATATACTTGCATTGTAAAATCGTTTCCGGGAGCGGGAATTATCGCTTTTTTGAAGTTAAGGATGCACGCGACCGATGAAGGGGTGCAATTGTAGCTGCAAATTGCGGCAAATTGAGCTTATTGCCCGAAACAGCGGTGAGTGTCGCCGAATTTTCGGTTCCGGGAAAACGATTTCAGAAAGACGACAATTGCCGTCGGGGAGGAAATATGTTGATTTCAACCAAAGGGAGATACGCGCTTCGCGTGATGCTGGAATTGGCGGCGCACGACCCGGGCGAAACCGTATCCCTGCTTTCCATTGCGGAAAAAGAAGACATATCGGTAAAATATCTGGAGAGCATTGTTGCGGTGCTGGCGAAGGCAAAAATGGTAGAGGGTTCCCGCGGGAAAGGCGGCGGATACCGGCTTTGCCGCAAACCCGCCGAGTACTCCGTGGGTGAAATTCTGCGCCTGACCGAAAAATCGCTTGCACCGGTTTCGTGCCTGGATTGCAAGCCAAACCGTTGTGAGCGGGCGGCGGGGTGCCGCACTTTGCCGTTGTGGGAAAAGCTGGATAAAATGATCAATGGATATCTTGACAGCGTAACGCTGGCGGATTTACCGGAATAAACGAAAAGGCGGTGCACCGTCCCCCTCTTTTTTCGTTCACAAAAACTTTTCTATATTCCTATTGACAAGGTAGGAATATGGTGTTATAATAACAACGGTACCGGGGAAAACCGGTGAGGCGGCAGGGAAATGTCTGCCGCGGAAAGGAACGGTATGAAAACGATTTATGCGGACAATGCGGCAACCACGCGGATGAGCCGCACGGCGATCGACGCGATGATGCCGTATATGGAAACGGTCTACGGCAACCCTTCCAGCCTGCACCACATAGGGCAAAGTGCGGCGGAGGCCTTGCAGAGCGCACGGGAGCGCATTGCGGCGCGCCTGGGATGCCAGCCGCGGGAAATCACTTTTACCTCCGGCGGGAGTGAAGCGGACAATCAGGCTCTGATTTCCGCGGCGGCGATCGGGGCGCGAAAAGGGAAGAAACACATTATTTCCACCGCGTTTGAGCATCACGCGGTGCTTCACACCCTGGAAAAGCTGAAAAAACAGGGCTTTGAGGTAGAGCTGTTGCCGGTGGGTGCTATGGGAACGGTAAGCGCGGCGCAGGTTGCGGCGGCAATCCGGGAGGACACTTGCCTTGTGAGCGTGATGTATGCCAACAATGAAATCGGTTCCGTGATGCCGATTGCCGAAATCGGCGCGGTCTGCCGGGAAAAGGGCGTAATTTTTCACACCGACGCCGTGCAGGCGGCGGGGCATCTGCCGATTGACGTGCGGGCGCAGAATATCGATATGCTGTCGCTCTCCGCGCATAAATTCCACGGTCCCAAAGGGATTGGCGTGCTGTACGCCGGTACCAAAGTGCCGCTGACCACACTCATTGAGGGCGGCGCACAGGAACGCGGCAAGCGCGCAGGCACCGAAAACATTCCCGCTATTATGGGGATGGCGGCGGCACTGGACGAGGCGTGCGAGCATATGGAAGAAAATATGAAAAAAGTGGCGGCACTCAGGGACAAGCTGATTTGCGGGCTCTCGGAGATTCCGCACGCTATCCTGAACGGCGACCCGGTGCACCGCCTGCCAGGTAACGTCAACTTTTGCTTTGAGGGCATCGAGGGCGAGAGCCTGTTGCTTTTGCTGGATGAAAAGGGGATTTGTGCTTCGTCCGGCTCCGCCTGCACCTCCGGCTCGCTGGATCCCAGCCACGTGTTGCTTGCCATCGGCAGACCCCACGAGATTGCGCACGGGTCGCTCCGGCTGAGCCTTTGTGAGACAAACACGGAGGGGGATGTAAAGGCGATTCTTACCGCCGTGCCGGAGGTTGTGAATTACCTTCGCCATATGTCGCCTCTGTGGCGGGACAAAGTAAACGGTAAAAAAGAATTTTTCTTGAAATGAGGGAGTTAAAAATGGCACTGTACAGTGAAAAAGTAATGGATCATTTCAAAAACCCCCGTAACGTGGGCGTGATTGAAAACGCAGACGGCGTGGGCG
>CAKSPL010000227.1 GCA_934481325.1 uncultured Eubacteriales bacterium
ACGCGGAGGATGCGGCAGGGGGAACTTTTTGCAAAAAGTTCCCCCTGCACCCCTTCAAAAAATCTAAAACAAGACAGGCTGTTGCCGAAATTTCGGCACAACAGGGGAAAACCCGGAAATCCGCTACTTATATAACGCACCCCCGCCCTACCAAAAGTCTCAAACAGGACAGGCTGTTGCCGAGATTTCGGCAAAACAAAATCGCAAACTTTCTACCAAAAAGGCAAAAGAAAAAGGGGCTAATGCCCCTTTTCTCATACCGTATGCCGGTTAAAGCACCTTGGCAAGGAAGTTTTGCAAACGCTCGGTTTTGGGTGCGCCGAAAATTTCCTCCGGCGTTCCTTCTTCGGCAATGACACCGTCTGCCATAAAAAGCACCCGGTCGGCAACCTCACGCGCAAAGCCCATTTCGTGCGTCACAATCACCATTGTCATTCCCTCATCTGCCAGCTGGCGGATAAGATCCAGCACCTCGCCCACCATTTCGGGGTCA
The DNA here is from genome assembly GCA_934481325.1 of uncultured Eubacteriales bacterium. Classification (GTDB taxonomy): domain Bacteria; phylum Bacillota; class Clostridia; order Oscillospirales; family CAG-272; genus Firm-07. Next base: position 494 of record CAKSPL010000227.1, read on the forward strand.
AGTGCGGAGGTCGGCTCATCAAACAGCATCACCTTCGGGTTCATTGCCAGCGCACGCACAATCGCAATTCTCTGCTTCTGCCCGCCCGAGAGCGTGGAGGGATACTGATTTGCCTTGTCGGAAAGCCCGATGCGCTCCAACAGCTCCAAAGCACGCTTTTTTGCCTTTTCCGTAATTTCCGCATTGGTAGTGGTAACGGGTAATTTGTTGTTTTTGCCGCGGAACAGATTTTTCCATTTGGTGCGGCGCAGGTTCCGTTTTCCCACGTAAACCGGGGCTAACATAATGTTTTCCAGCACGGTTTTGTTGTTGAACAGATTAAACTGCTGAAACACCATCCCGATATGCTCGCGGTGGGTATTGATGTTTACCTTCATATCCGCCAGGTCTGCGCCCTCAAAATAGATTGCGCCCTCGCTCGGGTCCTCCATACAGTTCAGGCAACGGAGAAAGGTGGATTTCCCGCTCCCGGAGGGGCCGATAATTGCCACCTTTTCGCCGTTCCGAATCACCTCGTCAATATGATCCAGCACCAAAAGGGAGCCGTAACGTTTGGTAAGACCTTTGGTTTCAATCAGAATATCAGTGCTTGCGTTCATTCTTTGCCAGCTTCCTTTCCATCAGTTTCACAAGGGATGCGATTACCGCCACAATCACGATATACAGTGCCGCCATTACCAGATACGGAATCATAAACTCGTACGAATTGGAGCCCTGCATCTGGAAATAACGGGTGATATCCACCGCACCCACGTAACCGACCACGGCGGTTTCCTTAATCAGCGCGATAAACTCGTTGCCAAGCGTGGGAAGGATGTTTTTGATTGCCTGCGGCACCACGATTTTCAGCATTGCCACCGAAAAGGGCATCCCTACGGCGCGCGCCGCCTCCAGCTGCCCCGGATCCACCGAATGAATACCGCCGCGCATAATCTCCGAAACGTACGCCCCGCTGTTCAGCCCGAAAATCATCACACAGGAGCTGACGGGTGACATTTTCAAACCGATGAGCGGCAACAGGATATAATATCCTACCAAAAGCTGTACCACAATCGGCGTTCCGCGAAAAAATGCCACATATACGCCGCACACCTTTTGTGCGTAGCGTGTGACCTTTTTGTAGGGCGGAATCACCTTGATTACGGCAATCAGCGTACCGATTACAATGCCGATAGCAAGACCGAACACCGCAATCAACCCCGTATTCTTCATACCGTTCAGCAGAGAGCGGTAGCCGCTGTTGTCGATGAAATAATCCTTGAAAATGCCCCACTTTTTGGGGAAATTGTTTTGCACGGCAATCTGAACAGCCAGCAACACCAACAGTGCCACCACAGCAATAATTGCCAGCACATCCATCCAGTGCTTTTTCAGAAATTTTGTCATTCCGGTTTATCCTTTCGGGTATTTCGTGGGAAAAAGGGCAAGTTGCGCAAAAAACACGCATTTTTGAAGTGCTTTTTAACGCAAGCAAAGCGGGGAGATGCTCCCCGCTTTGCAAACAGCTACTCAGTTTGCCGCGTTGACGTTTTTCACGATTGCCTTTGCGGGGCCTTCGTCAATAATCACGAAGTTGATGTTGCCGTTGAAGATTTCCTGCACAGCAAGCGAGCCGTTGGCATAGCCGACCGTTTTGAACTTGAAGCCGGCAAAGCCCATATCCGCATCACCCTTGCCGTACAGCTCACCGGTGGTACCGTTCTGCACACCGATCTTGGTGGTGTCGGTATAACCGTTCAGAATCTTTTCCACATCCTCTTTGGT
>CAKSPL010000228.1 GCA_934481325.1 uncultured Eubacteriales bacterium
GTGCCGACCCCGCGCGTGCCGATGCGGCAACCGAAGCACTGATTACCGAGAATATGGGTCTTGTGCGCAGTGCGGCGCGGCGGTTTCTGGATCGGGGTACGGAATATGAGGATTTGATTCAAATCGGCACAATCGGGATGTTACGCGCAATCCGCACGTTTGATCTTTCCCGCAATACGGCGTTTTCGACCTTTGCGGTGCCGCTGATTGTGGGGGAGATTCGGCGGCATTTGCGAGATGACGGCATTATTCGCGTCAGCCGCTCTTATAAACAGTTGGCGGCGGAGCTGACCGCTGCGAAAGCCAAAATCGCTGCCGAAACCGGCAGGGAAGCAAAGCTCTCCGAGCTTGCCGCACTTTGCGGGGTCAGCTCGGAGGAGGCGGCGGTCGCACTGACCTCGGTGACCCCGGTGGCGTCACTTTCCGAGTGCGTGTTTGAGGATGAACACGGGGAATTGACAGAGCGCGTGACCGACGACGAGAGTGCCAACGAGCCGGCGATTCTCAGCGACCGGTTGGCACTTTCCGCCGCAATCGGTCACCTGCCGCCGCTGTGGCGGAAAATCGTTCTGTTGCGCTATTTCAGGGATTGTACCCAGCAGGAAACGGCGGAGCTGTTGGGGCTTTCGCAGGTAAAGGTTTCCCGGGAGGAAAAAAAGATTCTCGCGGCATTGCGCGAGGAGCTGATTGTATAGCGCGAGAACCGAACGCATAACTGGGGAACCGAACGCATAACGCGAGGAATCGAACGCATAACGCGAGGAGCCGGACGCATAAAAAGAGCGAACGCGCATTGCGCGTTCGCTCTTTTTAACCGGTTTATTCTACCGTAGACCAATCCTCGCGAAATTCCACAAAGATGGCGGATTTGATTTCCTGCGGTATCACGGGCTTTGATTTTTCGGTATAGGTGGAGGTATCGGTCACCTCGGTTGCGGCGATGGCATCAATCGTTTCCATCCCGTAAACAACCTGCCCGAATGCGGCATAACGCCCGTTGTATTTGGTTTGTGATTTCCCCTGAACAATCATAAAATTGACCTTGGAGGAATCCTTCAGGCTCAGCTTGACCATAGAAACCACGCCGCGCTCGTGGAGAAGCGTGTTCTGCGCACAGCCGTTTGAGGAAAACTCTCCCTCAATCTCATCTTTGTTGTTGGGGTCGCCCGCCTGAATGATGTCTCCCTGCATAATGCGGTAAAAGGATTTCCCGTCATAAAACCGCTCGCTGACCAGCTGTTGGAAGTTGGCAACGGTTTCGGGGGCGTACTGAGGGAGCAGTTCCATCACAAACACTCCGCCGTTTTTCATTTCAAACCGCACGTAATTGGTGGGCGTGACGGATGCGGTCTTGTTTTCCCCTTCCGTTACGGAAGCATTCATATCCGTATCGGGGGAGGGCAGGGGTGCTTTATCGTGGCAGGCAACCAAAAGCAATGCCGTCAGCAATGCCAATGTAATCAACAGGATTCGTTTCATCACGAACCTCCTCGACAAAAGTGAAGTGGGGCAACAAGGGTCGTGGCGTGTCTGACCGCGCGTGCCGAAGGCGAAAAATCTTCATCTAAAAGATATTCTAACATATTCTTTTCTTTTTGTCAAGAAAAAACATCATAAATTTTCCAATTTCGTAACATAATATATTATGGTTTGCCGAAAAACAGTACAGGAGGCTGAGATGAGGATGGAATTCTTCAAAAACGCCGCGTGGGTAAGCGTGGCGTTGGCGGGATTTGCGGCGGGCGGATATCTGCTGATTCGGTTTGCCTTGCCCGCCCTGCTTCCGTTTCTTTTTGCGCTTTTATTGGCAATGCTGACCCGCCCGTGTGTAAAAAAGCTGACCGCCCGCCTCGGCGGGCGCGAAAGGGCGGTTACCTTTGGCGTTACGCTTTTTTTTCTTGTGCTTTTCGGTGTTTTGTGCTATTTTTTCGGGCTTCTGATGATTACCCAAGTGCAGAATTTTTCCGAAATGCTTCTTCGCGATGCGGCAAACGAGCAGGGAAAAATCGCTTCTGTTATCGCGTTTTTCCGAAACGCCGCCGGGCGGTTGCCGCTTTTTTCAAGGCTCGCGCAAACGCCGCTTTTCCGCGATTGGCTGGGGGATCCCGAGGCGTGGTTCAAGGAGATGCTGCAAAGCTCTCTTTCGGCGTTTGCATCAAGCCTGCCGGCAAAGCTCACGGCGTTTGCGGCACGATTGCCCTCCCTGTTTGTGGCAATGATCGTCACTCTGATTTCCTGCTTTTATATCGCGATG
>CAKSPL010000229.1 GCA_934481325.1 uncultured Eubacteriales bacterium
GACTATGACTGGAATGCTTACACCGGCAACTACACCATCCACTGCACAGACGGAAATATTGCGAAACAATAAAAATTCATTCCATCCCCCGCCGCGGCAATGCCGCCAAGTACCCCCCGCGCGGCAATGTACCACCAAGCCTCCCCCGCGCGGCAATGCGCCGCCAAACAAAGCACCCCCCGCTGCGGCATTACCGCGGCGGGGTTTTATTCTTACACGCCCGCGGCGTTTTTTATTCTTGCTCTGCCTGCGCCGGAATCCGTTTCCCCCGCGCTCCGAAAATAATATGCTTTATAGCGTTTCTGCAAATTTTTTATGAAAATAATTGCTATTATTCTGAATATATGATAATATAAAGTTGTTTCCCGATGCGGTTTTTGTGCATTTTGTAACAGCTTTGTCGGGTTCAGTCTGATCACGAGGAGGGAAAGCGTGAAACGGTTGATTGCTTTTTTCATAGCTTTTTGCTTTGTGCTTGTGCCGTTTGCCTATGCAATGCCGGCGCGGGCGGAGGAAACGCCCTGGAGTACGCTTTTTTATTCGGTAGACCCTGAAAACGAGGGGGAAACCGGGGAAAGCGGCAAAGTGTTGCTTGCCGGGGAGACGCTGACGCTGATGCGCCGGGGCGAGGTCTGGTGCGATTCCGCGCGCGCCAAGCTGTATGTAAACGGAGAGCTTTGCCCGGAGGGGAGGAGCAGGCTGGAATATTACGGTACATATACCGTCCGCGTGGAAAGCACGGACGGCGCGGGTGCCGTGACCTTCGCGGTGCAGGAATTGCCCGATTTCGGCTTTTGGAAGGATCACATTTTTACCGAATACCCCGTCATTACCTGCAACAATGCGGAAAAAGTGGAAGTAATCAGCAGCGACCGGCACCGGATGCCCGAGGGGGAGCCGATCCGGCAGTTCGGCGAATTTTCCGCGGTTGCATACGGCAGAAATGCGGCGGGGGAGAGCATCAAGGGCGAGTATCGGTTTTTCGTGCGTTATTGCAAATCCGAGCTTGGCATTGACCCTGCAAGCGGCAAGCGCGCACTGGTGGTAACGGTGGGGCAGTTTGAGGACTGCACCGTTTCCGCAGTGCTGGACGGCAAACCGATCGGCGCGGGAGAAACCGTCGTCACCGCCGTGGGGCAACACAGCCTTACGGCAACGGTTACCCGCGGGGAGGGCGAGGCGGAAAAGGCAAACGCAATGCTGATGCCCAAAACCGAAGACCTTTTGCTTCAAATCCGCGTGCGATTGAGCACTGCGGAATCAAAGGAACCCTATCAGTTGGATTTTTCCGAGTGGGATGCCAATATTTATCTGGACGGTCAGCCGCTTTCCGGCGCGGTGCGCGTGACGAAGAGCGGCACGCATACCCTAACGGTCCGCAATGCGGACGGCACGCAGATGAAAGGCGCGTTTTTGCTTGCGACGGGGGATGAGGAAACGCTGAAAACGGCGGACAGCATTGTGTTTACCTTCCGTAATCCGCATCGGATTTATGCGTGGATTGCGGTAGTGCCGGCGGTGCTGTTGCTTGGCGCGGCGGTGTACCTGCTGATGGCAAGGAGGCGCGTGATATGACCGCATTGGAATTTCTGATGCCGTTTCTGACGGCGGCATTGCTGATTGCCGTCGGCGTGGTGGCGTTTCTTTGCCTGCGCGCGGAGCGGCGGCTTGCCGACCGGAAAAACATCCGGCTGGAAAACTATAAAGAAAAAAATCATCTGTTTTATATTACCAAGGATATTCCGGTGTTCGTGGTTTCCGCGGCGTTGCTTGCGGCAGGCGCGGTACTGACCGTTCTTGCGCTCACGCACCCCGTGATTCGGATGTACGCCGTGCCGTTGGGGATTACCCTGCCGGTGAGCGGCGTGGTGGCGTGGCTCTCCTTTTCCCGCGGGAAATGTGCAAGAGATTTGCACCTCTTTGACGAATATTACGTCCGCGTGCAGGATCTGCTGATGAGCAAGGAACGGTTGGAATCCGAAATCGGCGTGTGCCGCCGCCGCGTGGATGAATTGCGCGGAAAACTGAATTCCACCATCGGCAGTTTCAATAAGAATCTTGCCAACGATATTCCGGGCGGCTTTGTGAAAGAGCTGTTTTCCCCGCTTGACACAATGATTTCGGAGTATCTTGCGGATATTTCCAAATTTTCCGCCGAGATTGAAAAAGCGTTTGATGCGGCTCTCTCGGAATTTCTGCACGAAAACACGGTGCCGGAGCTGAACATTCTTCCCTTGCGCACCTTTGACG
>CAKSPL010000230.1 GCA_934481325.1 uncultured Eubacteriales bacterium
TCAGGATACCGTGCCGCGGTATGCCGTGCCGAAAACGAGATACAGCAGGTGCGGGGCGTTTCTCACAAAATCCTCTGTGCCGTTCTGGGCATAAATCAGCTCCGCGCAGAGCGAGGAAAACTGCGAGAGGGCAACGATCAGGGCCCTGTCGCTTCCACCGCTGATTCGGATATGCTCCTCGGTAAGGATCGTCCATTCTTTGTCGCCGGGGGTTGCCTCATCGGCGGTTCGGTTGGTGTTGCCAAGGCGGATTTCGTGCGCCGTGGCATTGGGGAGCTCAAAGTCCGAGCAGATCGGCAGTGTAGCCCCGGTAAAGCTGTAGAAAAACCGTGCAAACTGTGCGGCGGCATTTTTGACCGCTTCGCTCGCATCCGCGGCATAAACCAGCACAAAGTCGGTCTTGCCGCCCTCGGCAACCGTAACGGTTTGCAATCTGTATTCCAGGGAAAAGGTGAGGGGCAGGGAAAAATCACTGCCGGTGCCAGCGTTGATGCCGGTCACAAAGGTGGCAAGGAACGCGTCAACCGCCGCTGTCACCATTTCATCCGATTGACCGAGCAGGTAAATATTTTTTCCGTCCGCCTCCATCCGATAGGTGACCCGATCCAGCTTTTCCACGGCATCCGCAACGCCCGGGCGGTTGCAATTTCCCACGATGATTTCGCGTTCCGTCCCCGTGCCGGAGGAAAAATCGCTTTTCAGCCGCACGTTTTTCCCGGTTCGATCCTTGATTGCCGAGGTCAGCGATACCGCCGCCGCTTTCACTCTCTCGGAGGCATCCTCCGGGAAAAGAATCGTGTAGGTCGGTTTTCCGTCGGTATCAAAAACCCTGCCGCAATCGGCAAACAAATCGGTGTCCGAGGGGATTCCGAGGTATCCGTCACCCGCCGCGGCATCCTCACCGGTTACAAAACGGGCGGTGAATTGCCGCACGCCTTCGGCAAGCATTGCCCGGTTGGTGGCGGCGATGTAAAGGTTTCCCTCCGAAAAGAAAATGCGGTACAGCGAGTCGTTCAGTCCATAGTCACGCACCTTGGTCGGCATCGTCACAAGCTCCGCAAAAATCGCGTTTGCCCCCTCGGGGCGCACCTCGGCTCTCGGGAGTGAAATCCCCGTGGTTTTGCTTACGGCGGTGCAGAGTGCATCCAATTCCGCCGTGACGTCGGCACCGGCGGTGTCGTCCGCTACCAGCGTGTAGCGCGCCGTTCCGTTTTCACAGATGACGGTATGATTTTGCAAAAGCCCGTACAAAGCCTGCCCCTTCTTTTTTGCGCCTTTTTCCAGCTCCCCGATGAGAGCCGGCGGTTTCACCCCCGCCGCGGCGCAGGAGGAAAGCAACAGGCAAAGGGCAAGCAAAAACGAAAGGATAACGGCAGTTTTCCGTTTCATAGGTGCCTCCGTGCAACAATTTCTCTTTTTATTTTATCACAGCTCAGCCGCTTTGTCAAGGAAAAACGCCGGGCGGCGGAGCAGGGGGGAGATTGCGGAAATGTCAATTTGATGAACAAAATTCAAAAATGTTCTTGACAAAGCAATAAAACTGTGCTAAACTATGCTTGCCAAATAAATTGAACAGTTCCGGAAAACACGCCCCCTTTTTCGCAAGGGGTATTTTTGTTTTTTCCTCATCGTCAAAGCGGCAAAAACGCAATTCCGCATATGATGAGGAAAGGCACCCCGGCTGTACTTATTCAATTTGTTTGGCGACAAAATGGAATTGTGTTTTTCGTGCGCTGACCTTGGTTGGCGCACTTTTTTATTCCATCAAAAAGGGGGGGACGGGAGCTTGCCAGGCATACCGGGGGAGAAAATCATTTTCAGGAGGTAGAAGAAATGAAAACAAGAAAAACCGGCTTTTTTGCCGGAAAAACGGTAGGTCTGATTGCAGTGGTGTTCATCCTGATCGTTTCGCTGATCTCGTGTGACGTCAACGCCGGATCGATCGGTGCCGACGGAGCGGACGGCAAGTCCGCATATGAAATCGCGTTGGACGCCGGATTCAAGGGGACCTACGAGGAGTGGCTCCTTTCTCTGAAAGGCGAAAAGGGCGACCCCGGCGCACAGGGCGCGCAAGGCGAAAAGGGCGACAAGGGTGACCCCGGCGCACAGGGTGCGCAAGGCGAAAAGGGCGACAAGGGTGACCCCGGCGCACAGGGCGCGCAAGGCGAAAAGGGCGACAAGGGCGACCCCGGCAAATCCGCTTTTGAGC
>CAKSPL010000231.1 GCA_934481325.1 uncultured Eubacteriales bacterium
GTTTCAAACTGTTTGAGGAGCTTGTTGACCTCCTCCACGGTGGTGCCGCTCCCCTTCGAGATGCGGATTTTGCGCGACGCGTTGATGATTTCGGGCTTTTCGCGTTCTTTTTTGGTCATCGAGCGGATCATTGCCTCGGTGCGCGCCAGCTGTTTTTCGTCGATTTTCGCATCCTTGAGTGCCCCCGGTTTGATGCCCGGCATCATTCCGATCAGGCTTTCCAGATTCCCCATCTTTTTCAGCTGGGCAAACTGTTGCAGGTAATCGTCCAGCGTAAAGGTGGACTCGCGGATTTTGCGTTCCAGCTCCGCCGCCTGCTTCTGGTCAAATGCCTGCTCCGCCTTTTCAATCAGCGACAGCACATCGCCCATACCGAGAATCCGGCTTGCCATCCGGTCGGGATAAAACGGCTCAATCGCATCCAGCTTTTCGCCGGTACCGATAAACTTGATCGGTTTTCCCGTTACGTGGCGCACGGAAAGTGCCGCGCCGCCGCGGGTGTCGCCGTCCAATTTGGTGAGAATTACGCCGGTAACGTCCAACTGTTCGTTGAAATGCTCCGCCACCGTTACTGCGTCCTGACCGATCATCGCATCCACGGTAAGCAAAATTTCGGTAGGCTCCACCGCTTTTTTGATGTCCTGCAATTCGCCCATCAGGGCTTCGTCGATGTGAAGCCGCCCTGCGGTGTCGATAAACACCATATCATAACCGTTTTTCTCGGCGTACTTCACGCCCTCTTTTGCGATTTTGACCGGTTTTTCCTTATCCCCCAGCGTAAAGACCGGAATATCCAGCTTTTCGCCTACAATCTCCAATTGTCTGATGGCGGCGGGACGGTACACGTCACAGGCAACCAGAAGCGGTTTTTTGCCCTGCTTTTTATACATCCCCGCAAGCTTGCCCGCGTGCGTGGTTTTGCCCGCGCCCTGCAATCCCACCATCATCACGACCGTGGGGGGCTTCGGTGCAATGGTCAGCTTCGCCTGCGAGGTTCCCATCAGCCGGATCAGCTCCTCGTTGACAATCTTCACAATCTGCTGTGCCGGGAGAAGCGATTCCATCACCTCCGCGCCCACTGCGCGCTCGGAAACCATTTTGACGAAATCCTTTACGACCTTGAAGTTGACGTCCGCTTCCAGGAGTGCCATTTTAATCTCGCGCATCCCGGCTTTGACATCCGCCTCGGTCAGCTTGCCTTTGTTTTTGAAAAACTTAAAGGCGTTACTCAATTTTTCGCTTAAACTCTGGAACATTTGATACCGCCTTTCTTTTATTCACCCACCTCGGAAATCATCCCCGCAGCGGCGATCAGTTCTTTTGCCGCGGCGCAAAGCTCCGGGTTACCCCCGGACAGTGCCAGAAGGCGTGCGGCGGCACGCTCGGTTTCCCTCGCCCGCCGGGAAAGATGAAGCCCCGCCTCAAACGCGGTCAGCTCCTCCTCTGCCTTTTTGATGCTCTCCCGCACGCCCTGTCTTGAAATGCCGACCATCTCCGCAATCTCGCCAAGAGACAGATCCTGATTGTAATAAAGGTCAAATACCGTACGGTGCCGCTCACCCAGCAGGGGGGCATATTGATCAAAAAGCCCGGCAAGTGCCAGATTTTTTTCAAACATCCCATCACCTCCCGGGGGTGTAAAGCAAAATCCTTTACAGAGTATACCACGAATTTTTTTGTTTGTCAAGTGGTTTTTTGCTTTTTTATAAAATGTAAATTTTCCCGATTTTACTTGACAAGCGGTTGAAAATATAGTATAATACTTACTTGATACGGCAATCCGCTATGCAAACCACGGGTGCCGTCTCCTTACCGCGGATAAATTCTGATGTCTGCGGTCTTAATGTCCATAGGGAGGTGTAAAATATGGAAAAGGTTATCAATTCTTACGAAACCCTGTTCATCGTTGATGTGACGGGCGGCGAAGAAGCGGCAAAAGCAACGGTGTCCAAATTTACCGACATCATCGCGAAAAACGCGGAAATCGTCGAGGTGTCCGACTGGGGCAAGCGTCGTCTTGCTTACCTCATCAACGATAAGCCGGAGGGCTACTACACGGTGGTCACATTCAAGGCAGAGCCTGCGTTCCCCACGGAGCTGGAGCGTCTGTTCAACATTGACGAAACCGTGATGCGGTCTATGGTGCTCAAGCTGGAATACGAGGCTGTTGCAAAAGCAGTTGAGGCTC
>CAKSPL010000232.1 GCA_934481325.1 uncultured Eubacteriales bacterium
GGATGTGATTGACCTTGCAATCGAGGACGAAACACCGAACAGCAAGGTTTTGCCGCAGGCACTGGATGTGAAGATTCTGTTTGAAAACAAGGAGCTTGTCGTGCTGAACAAACCGCCGTTTATGGCAACGCACCCTTCCTCCGGGCATTATACGGATACTCTTGCCAACGCCTTGGTGCATCGCTTTGGGGGCAATTTCCACGCGCGGTTTATCAATCGGCTGGATCGCAACACCTCCGGGGTGGTTCTGGTAGCCAAAAACGCACTCAGCGCGGGCGCGCTTTCCGGTGCAATGGCGGCAGGGGAAATGCAAAAGACCTATTTTGCCGTGGTTTCGGGTGGTGTTTTTGCCTCCGGAAGCATTGATTGTGATATCCGCAGAAAGCCGGAAAGCATTATGCTGCGCGAGGCTTGTGCAAAAGGGGAAGGCGACCGTGCGCTCACACTGTATGAGCCGGTTTTTTCGGATGAAGAATATTCGTTTGTAAAGCTGATGCCGAAAACCGGGCGCACGCATCAATTGCGGGTACATCTGGCAGCAATCGGTCATCCGATTCTCGGAGATGAGCTGTACGGCACCGGGTGTCCGTGGATACCGCGGCAGGCATTGCACGCGGCGGAGCTATCGTTTCCTTTACCGGGCGGGGAGGGGAGAATGACGGTAAAAGCCCCCCTGCCGCCCGATATCCGCCAATTACTTATCAGAAAGGGATGGGAGGTGCCGGAGGCTTGAATCTGAACGAAACCCAGACGACAGGGGCGGAAATCCCCGAAAAAAAGAAACTGCCGCGTTATGTTACGGTACTGTTCGGCATCGCGGCACTGGCACTTTTTATCGAAATACTTGCCGTTTGTTCCCCCCGCTTTGCGGACGGCTTCAACGGCACGGTGGGGGCGTTTTTTCGCACCGTCCTCGCCCATATGACCTCTTTCCTGCCGTTTTCACTGGCGGAATTCTGCCTGTATCTGATTCCTTTCCTCGTGGTTCTGATTGCGGTGATTGCATATCGCCGGCATTCGGAAACCTGGCGGGAGTTTTTGCGGTATTTTGTGTGCATCCTTTCCTTTTTCAGCATTCTGTTTTCACTGTTCGTGTTTTCTTTCGGCACGGGATACCGTACCACACCGTTGCCGGAAAGAATGGGCTTTGAAACGGGTGAAATCGGCGTGGAGGAATTGACCGAAACCACGAAAATCCTCATCGAAAAAATGAATTCGGCGGCAGACGGTGTGAGTTTTGCCGAGGACGGGTTTTCCGTGATGCCGTATTCGCTTTTCGAAATGAACGAGAAGCTGCTGGCGGCATTTGATACCGTTTGCGGGGAATATCCGTTTATTCAGCAGATGCGGAGCCGCGTTAAGCCTGTGCTTGCCTCAAAGCTGATGTCTTATACGCATATCACCGGCGTATACAGCTATTATACCGGGGAGGCGAATCTCAATACCTATTTCCCGGATTACACTTTGCCTTTTACCGCGGCGCACGAATTGGCGCACCAACGGGGGATTGCCCGGGAGGAGGAAGCCAATTTTGTGGCGTTTTTGGTGACCTCCGCCTCGGATGACCCGTATTTGCAATACAGCGCGTGGCGCAATCTGTTTGAATATGTGGCAAGTGCGCTTGCCTCCACGGATTACAATGCGTACAAAGCGTTGTACGGTACGCTGGATGGCCGCGTGGTTTCGGAATTGCGTGCTTACCGGGAGTTTTTCCTGCCGTTTTCTGGCTCCGCCGCCTCCGCCGTATCGGATAAGCTCAATGACACCTATCTGAAAATCCACGGCAGTGAAGCCGGAAGCGGGAGCTATGGGCTTGTAACCGAGCTTGCCGTGGCATATCTGAAAAAGTAACCTAAAAAAGTAACCCGAAAAAGTAACTCGAAAAAGCACCCTGAAAAAATAACCCGAAAAAAGAAGGCCCGCATACGCGATGAGAAAACGCGTGTGCGGGCTTTTTACACCAAGCGGTTGCCGCCCTCATATACTGCCTTTGAGAGTGTTTTTTGACGGGGGTGGCATAATGCGGAAAATCGTAGTGCGGGGCGGTGTTCCTCTTTCCGGCACGGTGACGGTGGGCGGCAGCAAAAACGCGGCACTTCCGCTCCTGTTTGCGGGAATCCTGACAGGGGATCTGTGCGTGTTTCATCGGTTGCCCCGCGTCAGCGATGTCTTGCGG
>CAKSPL010000233.1 GCA_934481325.1 uncultured Eubacteriales bacterium
TTACCACACTGAGCGAAGGGGTGTTGGATAACGCCTCCTACTTCGGGCGGATTTTTGCCCGGAGCGGCGGACTTTCCGACGCGGTTGCCGAAGCACTCAAGGAACAGGGAATCACCGATTTCACCCTGAAACCCTGCGCCTGTGACGGAATCGAGGCGTGCCGGATCGCACTGCTCAAAAAGAGCAAGAACCTGTTGGATGCCAATTTCATTGAAGGAATGGCGTGCATCGGCGGGTGTATCGGCGGCGCGGGTTGCCTTACTCACGGAGAGAAGAATAAAGACGAAGTGGACAAATACGGCAGAGAAGCATTGGAAAAGACCATTGCGGACGCGGTGTCTGTCCTGAAATAAGCGTATATCCGCGTTACCGGGCGTGATGCGGCGGGAGCGATTTTCCGCCGTATCACGCCCGGCGTTTTATTCATTTCGGGTGAAAAATATTCATAAATATATTGACTTTTACAGAAAGAAAAGATATAATAAGATGATTACAAATTGCACACAGGAGAATGAAAAATATATGGCACTCAACAGAAGGGAAGCACGCGAGGCGGTATTCGAACTGCTCTTTGAAACCGAATTCCGAAAGGACGAGGACGCGGACACCATATTTGTGACGTCTACCGAAAACCGGGAGATTGAGGATGATCCGTATATCCGCGGCACTTATTTCGGGGTATGCGAGCATAAGGAGGAAATTGACAGTCTGATTAACCGCCACTCCAACGGATGGAAAACTACACGGATTTCCCGTGTTTCGCGTTCCATTCTCCGCCTGTGTGTGTATGAAATGCTGTATTGCAAGGATATCCCGCGCAATGCTTCCATCAATGAAGCGGTGGAGCTTTGCAAAAAATACGATGAGGAAAAGGCGCGTCCGTTTCTCAACGGCGTGCTGAATGCCGTGAAAAACGAAATTGGGGGAGAGGGCGCAGGGCAAAATGGCTGATTGCTACGTCGGCTTTGATACCAGCAACTATACTACTTCCGCGGCGGCGGTTACGGCGGACGGTACGGTACTTGCCAACCTCAAAGCTCCGCTCCCGGTAAAGCCGGGGGAAGTTGGTTTGCGGCAGAGTGAGGCGGTTTTCTCGCATATCAAAAATCTGCCGGGGCTGACCGAAAGGCTTGCCGCAGTGCTTTCGGGGCATCGGGTACTCGGTGTCGGTGTGTCGGCAAAGCCACGGGATGCAGAGGATTCCTATATGCCGTGCTTTCTTTCCGGGGTAGCGGCGGCAACTGCGTTTGCGGCAGGGTGCGGTGTACCCTTGCTTCGGTTTTCCCATCAGAACGGGCATATTATGGCGGCACTTGCTTCCTCGGGCGCGATGGAACGCTTTCTCGGGCATCGGTTCGGTGCCTTTCATATTTCCGGCGGGACGACGGAGATGCTCTCGGTCACTCCGCGGGGAAATGATTTTACGGTAGAGCTTGTCGGCGGCACGGCGGATCTCAATGCCGGTCAGGCAATTGATCGAATCGGTGTGGCGTTGGGGCTTTCTTTCCCGTGCGGGCCGGCACTTGAAAAACTGGCGGAGAAAAATACGGAAAAAATTCCAACTCCCGTGGTTTCCGTTCGTGAAGGGGTCTGCAATCTTTCCGGGCTTGAAAATAAGGCTTTGTCGCTTTATCGCGAGCGCGGGGATGCGGCATTGACAGCCGCTTACGTGCAGTCCTTTCTTGCGAAAACATTGAAAAAAATGGCGGAATGGCTAAGGCGGGACGATAAAAACCTGCCGATTCTGTTTGCGGGCGGCGTGATGAGTAACCGCGCAATTGCGGCGGAGCTTGGCACCGCGCTCCGGAATGTGGCGTTTGCGGAGCCTGCTTTTTCTGCCGATAACGCGGCGGGAATTGCTTTTCTTTGCCGTGCGGAAATAACGAACGGGGCAAAATAAACAAAGGAGGATGCCGGAGATGGCGGAACTGCTCAGTGTAACCGAGTTGAATGAATATCTGCGGTGTCTGATGGAGGGTGACGCATTGCTCTCCGATGTTTTAGTACGGGGCGAGATTTCCAATTTCAAAAATCATTATGCCACAGGGCACCTTTATTTTTCACTCAAAGACGAAACAGGCGCGGTGCGCGCGGTGATGTTTCGTTCCTATGCCTCACGCCTTCGCTTTCAGCCCGAAAACGGGATGCGGGTGATTGTACACGGG
>CAKSPL010000234.1 GCA_934481325.1 uncultured Eubacteriales bacterium
GCAGGCAGTACACCGCGTTCTGCCGTTTTTTGCATTGCCGCGCGCCGCGCCGCCTCTGCTTCTTCCTTTTCCTTTTGCCGCTCCGACCGAACGCGCGCCTGCTCCAAGGATCTTCTCACTTCACCCACGCGATCTCGGTTACCGTATTTTTTGTTGAAAAAATCCACGAAATCGCCGGTTGTGGCAATCCGCACGCCGTCCTCGTCCCGGTTCAGATGCACAACAGTGGTTGCGTTCGGCACGGGATGATGATCCACGGTGCGCCCTTTGATGGCATTCTGCATACGGGAACGGTATCTGTTGCGCAGTTCATTATATTCCGCGCTGTATTCCTCACGGAAAAACACTTCATCATAAACGATATTGTTTTCCATTGTTGTGACCTCCTTTACAGTTTTTCCGCCACCCGCAGCTTTGCACTGCGGGAACGCGGATTTTCCGCCGCCTCCTGCTCTCCCGGCAGGATCGGCTTTTTGGTAATGCACTTGATTTTCGGTTGCTTGTGACACACACACACCGGGAGACTTTTGGGGCAGGTACACCCACTTGCCAGTGTGGCGTAGGTTTGCTTTACAATGCGGTCTTCCAATGAATGAAAGGTGATTATGGCAACTCTGCCGCCCCTGTTCATTCTCTCCACCGCCGTGGTAATGGTGGGGGCAATCACATCCAGTTCGGAATTTACTTCAATCCGAATCGCCTGAAAGCTCCGCTTTGCGGGATGATGCCCGCCTTCCTTTGCCGCCGCGGGCATTGCCGCTTTAATCAGCGCGGACAGCTCCGCCGTGGTTTCAATCGGCTTTTTTTGCCGCTCGGCAACAATTTTTGCGGCAATTTTCGGGGCAAACCGTTCTTCCCCGTAGTTGAACAAAATCATTTTCAGGTTTTCTTCACTGTATGTGTTGACCACGTCGTAAGCCGTCAGCGAAGAACGCCTATCCATCCGCATATCCAAAGGTGCGTTGCTCTGATAGGAAAAACCGCGCTCCGGTGTATCCAACTGATAGGAAGAAACGCCGAGATCCAACAGAAGCCCATCGATTTTTTCAATATTCAGTTCATCCAGAACAAAGGAAAGCTCGGAAAAGTTGTTTCGCACCACCACGGCACGGTCACCGAACGGGGCAAGCCGCTCGCTTGCCGCGGCAATCGCCGCTTCGTCTCTGTCAATGGCAATCAGCTTTCCCGTGGTCAGTTTTGAGGCAATTGCAAAGGAATGCCCGCCGCCGCCCGCGGTACCGTCTACATAGATACCGTCAGGTCGGATATTCAGCCCTTCCACACATTCCGCAAGCAGAACCGAGCGATGAGAAAATTCAGCCATCTTACAGCCCGCTTTCTTCCAGTGCGCGAACGATCGCTTCCATATCCATTCCGTTTACGTGAGCTTCGTACTCGTCTTTTTTCCAGATTTCGCTGTAATCGCCGCAACCGACGATTACGAGATCCACATCGCGATCCGCGCAGGTTTCATCCGCATTGATTCCGATAAATTTCAAAAGTTCTTTGCTGATACGGATGCGCCCCAGTGAATCCGGGGTGGTTTGCATCGCATCGTGGTACAAAAACCACAGCGTAGGCTCCGAAATTTTACGGTCCTTGTTTTTCAACGGCTCTACATAGGCATCCCACGCAGGCTTGGAGAATGCACGCAGGCACTTTCCGCGCAGACTTCTTGCCACCATAAAATCGGCACCAAGCTCGTTGCGCATCGAAGCGGGAACGGATACACGGTTCTTGTTATCCAGCGTATGATAAAATTCGCCAAGTAGCATATCCATTCCCCCTTTCCTGTCATTTATAACATTTTATATAAATTTCATAACATTTCTTTCCACAATCCAATTATATCGTGAAAGATTCGACCTGTCAAGAGCAAAAACAAAAAAAAATTATTTTTTTCCAACAAAATTCGACAGAATACGAAAGTTCCTCCTTTTTGTTGTTTCGTGGCGAAAAAATGCAACCTTTATCTATGCCTTGCAAAAAACAAAAAACGCAGGATTTCTCCTGCGTTTTTTGTTTGCACCCGGCGGGGTCTTCCCCGCCGGGTGTTTTTACATAGTCTTAGTTCCCCTCGTTGCAGATTTTCTCAAATTGCTTTCTCTGTGCGGCGGTATAGCGGCTATACGTGCCGTCTCCCACCT
>CAKSPL010000235.1 GCA_934481325.1 uncultured Eubacteriales bacterium
CCGTGTGCGCACTGTTTGCCGCGCAGATGCGGTATGAACGCTCCCGGACCGAGCGGAATGCCGAGGAGAGGAACGACAGCTTCTCTGCGGAATACGAATATTATATAAACTGAGGTGATCGGAATGAATCGGAATACGGATTACCCGAAACGGGAAAAAGCAACTGCCGGTGTGTCATCCGGTTATGCGGAACGCAAGCAGGCGGGCAAGCACCGCTGGCTGTTTTTACTGGTGGATGTGGTGCTGATTCTGGCAATCGTCGGTGCGGTGTTTTTCATCGTATCGCTCCTGACGCCGTTTTCGTTTTCCAAAAAGGAAAAAGCGGAACTCCGGGCGGTTTCCTATACGGTGGAGCTTGCCGGAGTCAGCAGTGCCACATTGAATGCACTGAATGTGGGCGATACGGTCATTGATGCCGAAACCGGAGCGTTGATCGGCACGGTAACGGCGGTGGATGTGCGCCCGTATGAAACCTTTGGTCAGCTGTATGAAAAGGATACCGTGGTCGGCAGTAATGTGGTGACCAGAATCACCTATCCCGATACGATGGCAACCGTAACCGTTACGATTGTAACAAATGCGTCCTATGTGGCAAACCGCGGCTATTCCGCGGATAACTGCCGTATCGCGGTGGGAAAAACCTTTACCCTGTGCTTTCCGGAATATACCGGCACCGGGGTATGCGTATCCCTTGTAAAGTGAGGTGAGAGATATGGCAGGAAAAGAAAAGGAAGCAAAGAAAACCGGCGCGGGTTGGCGCATCAACTTCTTGGATATTGTGCTGATTCTCCTGGCAATTCTCTGCATTGTCGGTGTATGGCAGCGCAAAAATCTGCAAAAGCTGTTTACAAACGAGGAAGTGATGGAATCCTATACCGTTACCTTTGAAATCAGAAAACTGCGCAGTACCACGGTGGAGCTTCTGCAAAAGGGTACGGAGCTTTATCTGACCGACGGAGACGATATTACGGTGCTTGGCACTCTTTCCGTTCCGGTTTCCACGGCGGCGGCAACCGAGTACTTTACGGACGAAAACGGGAAAACCGAAAGCGCGGTATATCCGCAGGATCAGTATGAATATCTGCTGGATGTCACGGGAACGCTTACCTGCCGCGGAATCCGGCGGGACAACGCCTTTTTGCTGGAAGGAAAGACCTACCTCGCCGTCAATCAGACGGTGACGGCACATACCGAGGATGCGGACGTGACCCTGCGGATCACTTCCATTACCAAAAACGGTTGAGTTTGTAGCAGGATGCACAGTTTTGTCTTGCTTCGGCGATGCAAAATGCACGAATATGCCCATTGATTTTCGGAAAAAATTCTGTTATACTATTATGGAAACAGAGTGTACTCATAGGGGCAAACTCAAAGAAACGGAGTAAATGGTATGATTTCTCGCAATGTGACCGTTACCAATTCAATCGGACTGCATGCGCGGCCGGCTACCTTTTTCATTCAGAAAGCCAACGGGTACAGAAGCACCATTCAGGTAGAAAAAGAGGATCGCAAGGTCAATGCAAAAAGCCTGCTCGGCGTGCTGTCTCTCGGGGTCAATCCCGGCACAACCATTACGCTGATTGCGGACGGATCGGATGAAGCGGAAGCACTGGACGGGCTGGAAGAACTGATCAAAACCGGCTTCGGAGAATGATGATATCAGAAAAAAACGACCGCGCACTGGCAGGTCAGGATTTCCCTGACCCTGTGCGCGGTTTTTAAGCATCTGAAGGGAGGGGCGGATATGCAAAGCGAGGAAACCAGGCGTCGGCTCCTGACAAAAGAAGGGGAACTGCCGATTACTCCCGGCGTGTACCTGATGCGGGACAGCGCAGGAAAAATAATTTATGTAGGGAAATCCCGCAAGTTGAAAAACCGTGTTTCCCAGTATTTTCAGAACAGTGCCAAAAATCTGAAAACCGCGCGTATGGTTTCGCAGGTGGCGGATTTTGATTATTTTCTGTGTGATACCGAGATGGAAGCCCTGACGTTGGAAAACACCCTGATTAAACAGCACACGCCGAAATACAATATCCGCCTCAAGGACGCAAAATCCTATCCGTACCTCAAAATCACCAATGAGCCGTATCCCCGTATTCTTTTTACCCGCACGCGGGCGGCGGATAAGGCGCACTATTTCGGAC
>CAKSPL010000236.1 GCA_934481325.1 uncultured Eubacteriales bacterium
TTGTGGTAATGGTGCTGGCGGGCATTTTCAACAACTACATCGGCTCGTCGTTTCTCCGCACGGTGTTGGACTGGATTTCGGTGCTGAGCCGCTTTGATCATTTTGCCTACGGGCTGTTCGATTTTTCGGCACTGCTGTATTATCTGTCGATAGCAGGGGTGTTTCTGTTTCTGACCGTGCGCGTGTACGACAAACGCCGCTGGGGTTAAGGAGGTGCAGGGATGAATATTTTTCACACCAAAAAGTTTCGCTACGGCAGTATTTCCGTGGCATTTACGGTGATTATCATTGCCGCGGTGATTTTGGTCAACGCCATTTTCACGGCACTTTCCCGCAAATTTGTGTGGTATATCGATATGACCTCCGAGCAGATTTATACACTTTCGGATGAGGCAAAGGCTCTGTTGGACGAGAACTATGTCACCATCCATACCCCCTGCGCCGGCGGCGCGGTGGCGGGCGAGGGCGTGACCTACTACGAGGCTGTGCGTGACGACGTAACCAAAACCATCACGGGCTATCGCGAGGTCAGCGGCGTGGTGCCGGGCGTGACCGATGTTTCCAAGTATTATTACCTGCGCGAGGGGCCGGAGGTAACGGTGATTTTCTGCTCCGAAAAGGACGTGTTGGAGGCAAACACCAGTCAGCGTTACGCGCTTTATACCGTACTGGAGCTGGTGAAGGCTTACAAGAACATCCGCGTGCGGTATGTGGACGTTTACACCAATCCCTCCGAGGTCAACAAATACAAGGAGACCTCCGGGCAGACCATCAACTCGCAGAGCGTGATTGTGACCAGCGGTACCGAATCCCGCGTATACACTCTTTCTTCACTCTTTTCCTATGATTCCAACGGTCAGAACGTCATCGGCTACAATGGCGAGCAACGGCTGGTTTCCGCCATTCTTGCGGTTACGCGTGCCGAGGCACCCGTTGTCTGCGTGACCTACAATCACGGGGAATCCGACGCGCTGACCGAGGACAGCACGATTCTTACCCTGCTTTACGAAACGGGCTACACCGTCAAGCAGATTGACCTGACAAAGGACGACATCCCCGCCGACTGCCGCCTGCTGTTGGTGTTTGACCCGCAGAGCGATTTTCAGGTGAAAAACGATTTTTCCACCGTGTCGGAGCTGGATAAAATCGAGGCATACCTGGACGACAACAACGCAATGATGGTATTTGTGGATTACGACACCCCCACACTGCCGAACCTGGAAGAATTTTTGGAGATTTGGGGCATTAAGATTGCCCGCTCCGGCGAAACGCCGTACCTGATTAAGGACACGGACGAATCGCTCAGTGCCGGCGGCTATAACGTAAAGGGAACCTACACCACGGGCGGGCTGGGTGCTTCCATTACCGCACAGCTGCGCCGCGCGGAGCATCCGAAGCCGGTGCTGTTTCCGCAGACCACCGCATTTGTGAATCCCGATTCCTATGAGGAGATTTACGAGGAAGAAAAAGACATCTGGAGCTGTACCTACTTCAAAAACGGCGTACTTCGGGACAGCTACGACGTGTTCCTTTCCTCCTCCGGAGCCGTGGCGGAGGCGGGCGGCAGAGTGGTAGCCAAAGCCTCGGAGCTGGCAAACGAAAAGGCGTTTTCCTATATGAAGGTGACCTGTGAGACCAAGAGCGCGGATTCCGGAGAGGCGACTTATTCCTATGTGCTTGCCTGCGCGTCTACTCAGTTTGCCTCCGGTGCGGCACTCGGCAACAGCGGCTACGGCAACCACGCAGTGGTGACCTATGCCTGCAACGTGCTGGGGCGTGCCGTCATCCCGGTGTCGCTGGACTGCAAATACTTTACCGATACCGAAATTGACAGCATTACCGCAAAAGCCGCAAATCAATACACCGTGGTGCTTGCCGTAGTACCCGCCGCCGTGATCTTTATTGCGGGAACCTTTGTCATAGTGAGGAGAAAATACGCATGACCGAAAGCAAAATGCCTGTGCGGGCGAAAAAACGCTCGGCACTCCGCCGCAGAAGACAGGCGGTACTCATCGGGCTGGCTGCTGTCGTTTTGCTTACCGTGGCATTTATCATCGTATGGACACTGACTTCACGCACGGTGTACAAGGATTTCGACGGCGTGAAATACAACATCCGCCAAAAAGGCGGTGTGTATGCC
>CAKSPL010000237.1 GCA_934481325.1 uncultured Eubacteriales bacterium
ACCACGGGGGCGGTGCCAGCGCACGGTTTTTGGAGGAACTGCACCGGGTGATGGGGAAAGAGGACGTTTTTGCTTCGGTGGACGATTTCTTTGATGATAACAAAAATACAAATCTGCCGGTTGTCCGCACGGAACTCCAACACCACGCGCGCGGTTGTTACAGCGCGATGAACGAGGTCAAAGAGCAGAACCGCCGATGTGAAGAAAATCTCCTCGCCGCGGAGCGTATCTGCTTGCTTGCCGCGCGCCTGACGGATTATCCCTATCCCGGTGCCGAACTCAAAAGAGCGTGGGAAAACCTGCTGTTCAATCAGTTTCATGATATTTTAGCGGGTTGCGCGATTGAGAGTGCCTATCGCGATGCGGCAAATCTTTTTGGTGAGACGATGAGCGTGACGGAACGGGAACTGAATCTTGCCATGCAAGCCATTGCCGGAAAAGTGGAGACGGCGCGCGGCGAAAACCCCGGCGGTGCGTTCAAAAAGCATTTTTTGGTCTGGGAACACGAAAAGCTGGGCACACCTATCCTTGTTTTTAATCCGCACGCGTTTCCGGTCAGGGCGGCGGTGCGGCGGCGCGCGGAATGTGCCCGTATGACAGATGAAACGGGCAGGGAAATTCCGTTCCAGATGATCCGCGGAGAGGCGACCAACGGAAAATCCGATATCTATGAACTGACTTTTCAGGCGGAAGTCCCCGCGATGGGCTATCGGCTGTATCGCGTGTTTGTCAGTGGGGAAGCGGAGCGGTGTGAAAACGTTTTTGCGGATGGGCAGACGCTGGAAAACGCCGTGCTGCGCGTGGAGTTTGACCGAGGAAGCGGCGAGATTGCAAAAATCATCTCCAAAAAGAGCGGTGCCGTGATTGCCGACGGCGGTTTCGATGTCGTTTTAACTGATGAGACCGCGTGCGACACCTGGGCGCACGGGCAGTTTGATCTGGGCGAAGTCTGCGGGCGGTTTTCCGAGCCGGAATTTGAAGTGCTGGAAGCGGGCGCGGTATGCGCCGCCCTGCGTGTGACCGTTTATCATGAGGTTTGCACGCTGACGCGGGAGTATTGGTTGTATGCCGGCAGTGATGAACTGCACGTTTCGCTGACGGCGGATTTTCACGGCAGGCACCGTGCGCTGAAACTCTGCTTTTCCGCAAAGGATGAGGTGACTTGTGAGATTCCGTTCGGCACCGTGACAAGGAGCCTTTGCCGGGGAGAGGAGCCGTTTGGAAAATGGTTTGCCTCTGCCGGGGTCGGTGTAGCAAATGTCGGAAAATACGGGTACGACTCCACTGCGGATAGCGTGCGTATGACTGTGCTTCGCGGTGCGGCATTTGCGGATCATTACGGCGTGCGTGACGGGCGATTGCGGTATATGTCGCAGGGGATTCATCATACGGAATATGCTGTTTTCCCGTTCTCTTCTGCCGCGGATGCACACCGGCGCGCGGCACAGCTGAACTCCCCTTTAAGAGTGATTAACGCCGGTTTCCACCACGGAACCCTGCCGGAGCGGTACAGTGCCGTTTCCGGTGTGCCGAAAAACGTTTTTGTGAGCGCAATCAAAAAGAATGAAGATAGCGATGGGGCGGTTCTGCGGGCATATGAGTGCGAGGGGAAACCCGCACACGGCGCGGTAACCCTGTTTGATCAAAAAATCCCGTTGTCACTCACCCCGTACAGTATCGGAACAGTAAACGAGCAAGGAGAACGCCTTGATTTTATGGAGTGGAAACTGTAATCGCCGCCGGTTTTGGCATTTCAATAAATCCCCCCTGTGGGGGCGACCATTGGTCGCCCGCCGCTACAAACTAAGCAACGGTCAGCGGTACTCCGCATAAAAATCACCCCCTTGGCATATTGTCCAAGGGGGTGATTTTTGATGAAACCGAAAAAAATAATGTTAATTCTGCTCAGCGCACTGCTCCTGTTTTCTCTCTCCCTGCCGGTATTTGCCGACGGGGAGGAGGTCAACGCGTCCGGCACGGAAAGTGCAATCCCGGTGGCAACCTTTTCCGGAGAATTGGATTGTAAAAGTGCCGTCCTGATGGACGCCGCAACCGGCACCGTTCTTTTTGAGAAAAACGCAGACGAGGCACTGCCGCCCGCTTCCGTAACCAAGGTGATGACCTTGT
>CAKSPL010000238.1 GCA_934481325.1 uncultured Eubacteriales bacterium
GTGCTGGCACGAGCTGTTTGACCACACGGTGACCCGCCAGCTTGCCACACGGTATGCCGACGTGATGCAGGAAACCTGCGTAACCGTGACCTATCTCAAATTTTCCTTCCAGCTTCTGTGTCTGACCGGGGACGCGAAGATTGCGGACTCGATGGAACGCGCGATTTACAACGCCCTGCTCGGTGCGGTGAACACGGAGGATGACCAAAAAAACGGCGGCCTGCCGTTTGACAGCTATTCCCCGCTCCTGATGAACGCCCGCGGGCGATTTGTCGGCGGAAAGAAAACCCTTTCCGACGGTAGCTTTTACGGCTGCTGCGCCTGCATCGGTTCCGCCGGAACCGGGCTGATTCCCGCCGCCTCTGCCCTGCTCTCGCCGGAGGGGGTGGTTCTGAATCTGTACCTGCCCGGCACCGTTGCCACCAAAACGCCGGACGGCGCACCGCTGGAAATCGAGATTGAGACCGAATACCCCGGGGACGGTGCCGTGCGCCTGACGGTTGCCACCAATGAGGAAAAACCCTTTACCGTTGCCCTGCGCATTCCTGCGTGGAGTCGCCGCACGGTATTGGCAGTCAACGGAGAACTGCAATCCGCCGTTCCAGGCACCTACCGGGAATTGCGCCGCGTATGGCACAGCGGGGATCGGATTGACCTGTATCTCGATATGCGAACCGAAATTCTCACCCCGCCGGAGGAGCCGTTGCCGGATGAAAACTCCCGTTTCCATACGGCTCTGCGCCGCGGACCTTTGATTCTCGCGCGGGACTCGCGCCTGCCCGGGGATATTCGCACCCCGGTGCATTTTAAGGAGACCGAGGCGGGCTTTGCCGAGGTACACCCCGCCAAAGCCCCCGATTTTCCGGTTCATTTTGCCTTTACGGCAAAGCTGACCGACGGCACCGACCTCCCGTTGGTGGATTACGCCTCCGCCGGGCGCACCTTTGATGCCGATTCCCTGGTTTCGGCTTGGATGCCGACCGAAAATTATTACGCCTTTGACCTTGCAAAGCCCTTCCGCCTGATGGCGTGCAGTCGCTACAAGGACAACCGCATCGGCTCGGACACCCGCGCGCCGCTCGTCCTGCGGGAAGGGTTCCTTTGCACCGCCGAAAAACCGTGCCGCGAGCCGATATTCACCGCCGTGCCGCAAAAGGACGGGAGCTTTCTGCTTGCCACGAGCGATCGGTTCCTTGCCGTCAACGGGGAGGGAAACACCGTGCTTTCCGACAAGGGCGAGCATTTCCGCATCGGGTTTGAGGGGCTGAATCGCGTCCATCTCCGCACAGCGGACGGGCGATACCTCGGGGTCAAGGTGTATTCCAAAGGGGAGCTCCCGGTTTATGCCTCCACCTCCCAGGTGGTTCGGCCTCACCATCTCTTTGAACTTTCCAACGAGGGGCACGCGTAATTCACGCACACCGACCACCTGCGGACTCCGTCTTCGACGGCGGCTGATAGGCTCCCGCGTTGCTTTGGGTTCACACACCCGAGGTTTGGCATCAGTTATGCAAAGATTTTTGAAGGAGGTAGGGAGGGGACTTTTTGTAAAAAGCCCCCTCCCTCGCGTCCTTCGCACTCCGCCCGAGTTCCCCGGGCGAAGCAGAATTTGCGCAGAATCGGTAGCCTCGGCAAAGCCAAAGACATCAGCCGTGAGGGGCATCCTTTTCACCCCGGCGGCACACCGCTTCCTCGGCATATCCGATATGCCGTCGGTCGCGCTGTTTGCCGGAGGCAAAAAATATACCCCTCACGGTGCTGTGCAGTTTTCAGAGTCACGGCGTGGATGAGAGCAAAAAAACGGTGCGCAGGAATATATCATATTGCAAGCACCGGGCTTTGAAGCTATCGCCGCGCCGTGACTTTGAAAACCTGATGTCTTTGGCTTTGCCGAGGCTACACACCCGACCGAGAGGCGTATCTCATACGCCGAGGGAGGGTTTTGGCGATAGAAAACGGAAAATAAAAGGAAACCCGGCTGTACAGCCGGGTTTCTTCCTTAGACTGTTTCAAGGCAGCAGTGACTGTGGAAGTTTTGCAAATTTCCGAAGAAACCTCCCTGTCAAAGACCCATATTTCCGTTTTCGGTCTGCACGAAT
>CAKSPL010000239.1 GCA_934481325.1 uncultured Eubacteriales bacterium
TGGGCCTGTTCCGGCTTAAAGTTCAGGTAATACACGCTGCCTGCGGCCTGGCCGTCCGCCTGCTGCGGGGCGGCGGGCGCGGTGGGCGCGGCAAGCGGTTTGACCTGATTCCCACAGAGCTGTTGGGCGTTACGGTCATCAACAGCATCGCCGACCTGCGCCCGCTCCTGCCGGAGAACCTGCCGGCGCACTTTACCGCAAAGGAATTTGCCGCCTGCGCGCGCCCCATCGGCGGCTTTGCCCTTTACGACCTGCTTTTTGTGCTGGAAGCGGGCGGGCTGATTGAAAAATGCGGCAGAAAAGGGCGGAGCGCGGTTTACGAAAGAAAGTATTAACCGCGCCGTGCCTGCACGCCGACACCCGACCGCACGCAAAAAAAGGCAGTCCCCTCGGGACTGCCTTTTTTATTTCAAAATCACGGGTTCTCATTCCCGGACGAATCGCCTCCTTTATAGCCGGGCAGTTTGGAGAGATCCACGTCGGGGAGATTCTCTCCGTCCCCGCTCTGCAAGCTCTCCTGATACTTCTTTGCCAGCTCCAATGCCTCGTCCGCGGAGCCAAAGCGATCTACCAATGCCGTGATAATTTCCTCATTGCTCATCGACTCCACCTCTTCTTTGGTGAAGTTTTCGGCAATGCCGTCCGCAATCAAATCCACCGCCGTGTCGTTCACGGTCACGTTTTGGTCGGCAAGAATTTCGGAAATGTTTTTGGTAAATTCCTCTTTGTCCACGTTCCCTTCCTCGTTGTACAGGGAGCGCACCGCGTCCGACATATTGTTCATCAGCTCGGGGTATTTTTCAATATACTCCTCGGGCGCGCCCAATTCCGCAATCATATATCGCATCCCCACGTTGGTGATGGCGTTGTAAATCGGCTTCATCCGGGGCGCGGAACGAATCACCGCCGCCATTTCGTCCAAAAAGCCGTTGCTGTTGAGTTGTTGGAGGAAATCCTCACTTTCCGTGCCGCCAGAAATGCCGGAAAACACGTCATATTTAATCAGCACCATAAACACATCCGCAAACGACTCCAAATCGGTGCGGATATTATCGGCATCCGAGGTGGAAAGCATTTGCAGGCACCCGGTCAGCACGATATTGGCGTTTTCGTTGACCTGGGGGCGTTTAATCCCAAGGAAGGCCTCTCCCGCCAACCATTTGGTGGCAAGGTCACGCAATGCGGAGGAGCCGACGTGGCGCAAAATCACCGAATTGCCCATTTCCGCCGCAATCAGGCGCAGGGTATTTGCCTCCCCCTCCCCGTAGGTGGAGATTTCCTTGCCGGAAAGCGTTTTCGCATCCCCCACGGTGCGGAGCAATGCCGCCGCCTCGTTTTTAAGCACGACCCGGTCATTGCCGTATTTGGTAGTAGTCAGCCCGTCAAACACAGGCTCGCCCACGGTGCCGAACAGCAAAGAAACAACCGGCGCGGTTTTCACCGGGGTCAGCACCTGCTCGTTGACCGCCGCGGTTTCCTCGCTTTCCGAAATGCCCGCCTCGGACATCTCGGTCATCACGTCGGAGGCAAAATCAAGGTAGCCGACAACCGGAATCGTAAAAATCGTAATTCCCACAATCCCCGCAAGCGCGCCTATGCACAATCCAAGCAGGCGGCTGCTCGTCGGGCGGTATTTCTTGCCGTTTTCGTCCTCCTCCTTGGCACCGATATGGAATACCTTGCAAACAACGGCATAAATAATCAGGGACAGGAGCTTTATGACCAGATACAGTGCGAAAAACAGCATCGGCGCAATCAGCCCTGCCGCCAGCAGGCACACCGAATCCAATGCATCCGGGTTGTCTGCAAAAAAGGTTTTCACGGTTTCGTTGCTCTGCAAAAAGTGAATCAGATAGTCCTTGCCCACGTCGCTGAATGCCTTTGCCAGTGCCTTTGCCGCAAAAAACGCGACCACGGCGGAGGCAACCTGCGTGACAAAGCGCACCACGGATTTGCCAAAGCCTCTCCCAAGCCCGAACAGCATATCCGCCGCCAAAATCAACAATGCCACTGCCACTAAATACAGTTGCATACTCACACATCCTTTCCGAAATTATCCATACACAACTATTATAGCAGTCATTCTACGCC
>CAKSPL010000240.1 GCA_934481325.1 uncultured Eubacteriales bacterium
ACCGCCACCAGCAGTGTGTGATCCCGATCCAGCTCACGCGCGATAATCGCCTTTTGCTGATTCCCGCCCGACATCGAGCGCGCCGGCGTTTTGGTTCCCTGCCCCGAACGGACATCGTACCGATCAATCAGCTCCGCGGAGTACTTTTCCACCTCGTCGAATTTGATAAACCCGTTTTTCTGAAATCTCGGTTCAAAATAGCGTTGAAGCACCAGATTGTTCCCCAATGAATAGTCGAGAATCAGCCCGTGCTTGTGTCTGTCCTCGGGGATATGGCTCAGCCCGTGCGTGTTGCGATAACGCACGCTCTTGTGCGTAATATCCTCCCCGCAAAGGGTGACGGTGCCGTGTTCGATTTTTTCCAGCCCTGTCAGTCCGTGCACAAGTTCGGTCTGCCCGTTTCCGTCAATACCGGCAATACAGACGATTTCTCCCGCACGCACCTGAAAGGACACGTTGTGCACCACATCCTTCTTTTTCTGCTTGCTGTGGATACATACGTTCTTTACTTCCAGCACAACGTCCTTCGGCTTTGCGGGCTCCTTGTCCACCACAAAGCGGACGTTCCGCCCTACCATCATATTGGAAAGCTCTTCCTTTGTGGTATCGGCAACATTGACCGTGCCGACGTATTTGCCCTTGCGAAGCACGGTGACCCGGTCGGCAACCGCCATAATTTCGTTGAGCTTATGAGAGATGAAGAGGATTGATTTGCCCTCCGCCTTCATCCTTTTCATAATGTCCATCAGCTCGGAGATTTCGTCCGGAGTCAGCACGGCGGTCGGCTCGTCAAAAATGAGGATTTCATTATCGCGGTACAGCATTTTGAGAATCTCGGTTCTCTGTTGCATCCCCACGGTGATGTTTTCCACCAGTGCGTCCGGATCCACGTTCAGCCCGTAAGTCTCGGACAGGCGAAGCACCTTTTCACGCGCCTGTTTTTTCTGCAAAAATCCGAGCTTGTTCGGCTCCACGCCGAGAATGATGTTATCCAGCACCGAAAAAACCTCCACCAGCTTGAAATGCTGATGCACCATACCGATGCCAAGCCTGTTGGCATCGTTGGGGTCCTTGATGTGTACAACCTCTCCGTTTTTCAGGATTTCGCCCTTTTCCGGCTTATAAAGACCGAACAGAACGCTCATCAGCGTGGATTTCCCTGCCCCGTTTTCCCCCAGCAGGGCGTGAATCTCGCCTTTTTTCAGTTGAAGCGTAATATCGTCGTTTGCCACGATACCCGGAAACACCTTGGTGATATTCCGCATTTCGATGATGTATGGGGATTCTGTCTTTTCCCCCGGAGATGTGGTGATTTTTGCTTCATCCATATTTCTGCCTCCCTTATTGACCTCGGTCTTCATTTCCTTTTGAAACGGCGGCAAGGGTGCCGCCGCTTCAAAAGGAAGCAAAGCCCCATATAGCGAACGCCGTATGTGCGCCGATTGGCGCACATACGGCGGACTTTGGAAATATTCAATCAGCTCTCAAAGTCAATCGTTGTATTGGTAAGACCTTTTTTGAGCCAATCGCCGTTGTTGGCATTGTCGGGGGTTTCACCGCTCGGAACAAGCGTGCCGTTGGCAATCTTGTCAAACAGAGCCTTGTACTCTTCCTTCGTGAACTTGGTGAATCTCCAGGAGCCGTCAGCCGTCGGAAGACCTGTTGCATTTTCAGCCGCACCGAGGTTCTGCGCTTTGTCTGCAAGCTCGCTGTCCCACTTGCCGGCATAGAACTGACCGAGAACCTGCTGTACGGAAACAGCAAGACCCTTCATTGCGGAGGTAATCACTCTCTCGGATTCGCCGGACTGGTCAACGTCCACACCCACGATCTTGCCATTCTCGGTTTCGGCAGCCGCGGATTTCACGGATTGCAGCATAGAACCGCCGCAGGAGAACACCACTTCGGTGCCGGTGGAATACCAGCTGGAAATCTGAGTCTGAAGGTCGGTGGAAGCACCGAAGCCCTCACCGTACTTGTAGCTGTACTTGATGGTGATGTTGACGCCCAGCTCCTTCGCAGCTGCCTCGGCACCCTGAACAAAGCCGTAGCCGAAACGGTTGCAGGCAGGGTTGGTT
>CAKSPL010000241.1 GCA_934481325.1 uncultured Eubacteriales bacterium
GGATTGGCGAGGAGGCGTTTTCCGGTTGCACGCGCCTTTCGGGCGTGACCCTTGGCAACAGTATCACGGCGATTGGGGAATACGCTTTTTACGGCTGTACCGGGCTTGCTTCGGTGGTAATCGGGAAAAATGTTACCGAAATCGGTTCCGGCGTGTTTACCGATTGCACGAGTCTTGCCTCGCTCACCGTAACCGAGGGCAACACCGCTTATCATTCCGCCGGAAACTGCCTGATTAAAACCGACAGCAAAACGCTGATTTTCGGTTGTAAAACGAGCGTTATCCCGGCGGACGGCAGTGTCAGGGTCATCGGGAGTATGGCGTTTTACAATTGCGTCGGTCTTTCGGAGATTCGGATTCCGTCCGGCGTGGAGAGCATCGACATTTTTGCCTTTCGCGGTTGCAATGCACTGACGGCAATTTCCCTGCCGGATAGTGTGTCGGAAATCAATTACTGCGCATTTGAAGGCTGCAAATCCCTGCAAACCGTTGCGCTTGGCAGCGGGCTTTCCAAGATTGACAGCTCTGCGTTTCGCGGCTGTGAGGCTTTGACCGGCATCACGGTAAGCACCGCAAACGCGACCTATCGCTCCGCCGGAAACTGCCTGATTGAAATCTCTACCGCCACTCTGATTTTGGGCTGTAAATCCAGCGTAATTCCCGCGGACGGAACCGTGCGCATCATCGGGTACGGTGCGTTTGAGGACTGCGTCGGTCTTTCCGGTATTCTCATTCCGGGTACCGTAACAAAGATCGGAAACCGCGCGTTTTTCGGTTGCACCGGGCTTACCGGCATCGTTATCCCTTCCTCTGTCAAAAGCATCGACTATGAGGCGTTTGCGGATTGTACCGCGCTGGCACAGATTACGCTGGCGGACGGTGTGGAAACTATCAGCTTTTCCGTCTTTTCCGGGTGTACGGCACTGCGGGAAATCGTGCTTCCGGAAAGCGTGCGGTCTGCGGGGGATTATCTGTTTTACGGTTGTGTACAGCTGGCGCGCGTTACACTGAGCAGTCGTATGGTCGGCATTGGGGACAGTGCCTTTGCGGGGTGCGTGTCTCTTGCGGAAATCACCATTCCGTACAGCGTTGCCGAAATCGGCAGTGATGCATTCAGAGACTGCACAGGGCTGACCCGTATCACCTTCCGTGGCACGAAAAAGCAATGGTCGGAAACCGAAAAGGCGGAAAACTGGCTCAGCGGCGCGGGAACACACACCGTTATTTGCACGGACGGAACCGTAACGGAATAAGTCGCGGAAAGGCGCAAAACAAAGCGCAAAATTGCGCAAAGGCAAAACAACGCACGATGCGCGCCCGCGGCATCGGGCAAACAACGCCAAAAGGCACGAAATAACGCCCGATGCTCACGCGGCACGAAATAACGCCCGAAAGGCGCAAAAACAACGCCCCCCGCCAAGCTCTGCTTGGCGGGGGCGGAATTTATGCGGGGGCAGTCCTTCGGGTATTCAAAGGAAAAAACTGTATTCCGTGGGAGACATTAAAAATCTGCAGTTTGCCAACACTGAGTGAGCAGGGCAAGGGTGCGATTGTTTTCATCCACCGTCAGGGAGGTCAGGCTTGTAGATCCCTCAAAAGGAGAGCCGGAAGACATATTGCTCGCTTTTGTTCCGATGGTTTTGATTCCTTCCTCAAACACAACCGATTTCAGGTTGGTGCAGAGCGTAAACGCTGAATCATCGATGATTTCCACGGTACCCGGGATGACGATGTCTGTCAGACCTCGGCACTGATAAAACGCATATTGATTGATTTTTTTCACGCAGGAAGGAATGGTGCCAACCCCGATGCCGATGTACAGCGTGAGATCTTTTTTGCCGATAATACAGTTGTTTTCGCTGAAATACTTTTTTCCCCCTTTCTCCATTGTCAGTGCTGTGAGCTTTTGGCAATCGGCAAACGCATTGCCTTCCATGTAGGTGATGCTTGCGGGCAATACTGCCGAACGGAAGGCGGTGCCGGCAAACGAAAAGTGCTTCAGAGATTTCAGGTTTTTGGGGATGTTGACCGTTTCCAGAGCGGTGCAACCGTAAAAC
>CAKSPL010000242.1 GCA_934481325.1 uncultured Eubacteriales bacterium
GTCACGGACATCCGCGGGCTTTGGCAGCAGTGGCAGGATAAGGCGGTTTACAGTTATCTTTCCTGCCCGCGCCCGGATAGCGGGCTGACGCTTTTTCTTTGCGGCAGTGCGGATTATACGTTTCCTAGCGGCAGCCTGCACGCCACGGAGGGGATGGTGATCGCCATTCCGGAGGGGACGTATTACAGTGTAAAATTCAACAGTACCGAACCCGAAAAGAACGTCCGCACACTGCTTGTGAATTATCGGCTGTTTTCGGATACGGGAGAAGGGGTGATCCATACCGGTTGCCCCACGCTTTTGCTGCGGGACAGTCAAGGCACGTTGCAACCGTTGTTCCGTGCAACGGTGGAGGCTGCCTGCGGCCGGGATCGGCTTTTGTGCCGTGAAATGTTTTTCCGGATGCTGAACCGGATTTGTCGGATGGTTCGCAAAGGAGAAGGACAGCCATCTTTTTCTTCGATTCTGGACGATATGGAAGATCACCTGGGAGATTTTCCGGGAGTTCCGGTTTTGTGCGCCCGCTTTGGTATGAGCCAGTCCGGATTGCGCCGCCTGTTTGCACAGCAACTGCATATGACGCCGGTGGCCTATCTTGCCGCACGGCGCATTGCACGCGCCAAAGAATTGCTGCTCACTTCCGAGATGACCACAGAAACCATCTGTGCGCAACTGGGCTTTTACGATGCCGCATATTTTTACAAATGCTTTCGGCGTGCAACCGGCATGACCCCGGGGGAGTTTGCCGTCGGGGCGAAGATGCAGGCAAGGCGGGAAGAAGCACAAGAAACGTAAGCACGCAGGACAAACCGTTCCGGCGTGGACGCAAGTTCGTAATATTGTTTGTAAAAAACAAAACATTGTTGTTGCTTTATTTTTCAGAATCCGGTATACTAAAACAGTCGTTTGCGATTCAGGGGAGGGCAGAACATGAAAACTTTGAAGGAACGCCTGCATTTTTTAAGCCGGAATGCCGTGTTTTTTTCTCGGCTCGGTTTTGGATACGATCCTCCTAAACTGGACGAGAACGGACAATGGATATTGTTTGACCGGGATTTCGGCAAATTCATCCGCTCGCATCTCGAATTCAGTCAGGCGGGAGTTGCCGTACACACGTTTATTTTGCCGAATGGTTGGATCGGGGACGGAGCGTTTGACTATACCGCCACCGACGAGATTCTGGATGCGTTTTTTTCCGCCCTCCCCACGCTGTATGTTTTGCCTCGAATCAAGTTAAATGCGCCGGTTTCATGGTGTCGGGCGCACCCGGAGGACGTTTTTGTATATGACGGCGGGCCGCAAAAGGCAGAAGAAATCCAAACGCTTGTGGGCAGTCTGAAGCAGGATATCCTGGGCTATGATTCGTATGGCGGTTACAGCGTGAACGGCGGCACGTTTCGTGATAACCGCCCCAACGTGGGCGGTGTAATCGGCCTGCAAAGTTTTTCTTCAAAGCGATGGGTCGAAGACGCCGCAGAAGCGTTAAAAAAACTGATTTCTCATCTTGAAAACGGAAAATATGCCGACAGGATCATCGGGTATCATCTTGCTTTTGGCACTTGCGGAGAAACAACGCTTTGGGGCGCATGGGAAACAAATCCCAGCCGCCGCGGAGATTTTGGTATCACGGCAAGCGCGCGTTTTGAAAAAAGCAGCAAAAAAGCGGTGCCGCCGGCCGAGGCAAGATACGGGACCAAACGCACCCTTTCACAATTTTTCAGAAAAGATGAAACGGGGCAGTGCGCCGTTGCTTACGATACCTTTCTCAACCGCACCACGGCAGAGGCCGTTTCCGCTCTTTGCAAGGCGGCCAAAAGCGTGGCACCCGAAAAGGCAGTCGGAATTTTTTACGGATATCTGTTGAATGTTCCGAACAGTGCGTATGCCGGGCATCTTGCATTTGACAAGATATTGAACGAAAAAGCACTTGATTTTATATCTTCTCCCAAAGGATATTATTTTTGCGGCGCAGACGGCCCCGGACTGGAACAGGCGCCGTCGCAGTCCGTTGCACGCAAAAAACTCTGGCTGGACG
>CAKSPL010000243.1 GCA_934481325.1 uncultured Eubacteriales bacterium
TGCTTTGTCAAGGGGAAGCGGGATTTTCCCGCGCGGGGCTTGCAAAACGCACCGTTTCGCGGTATAATGGGGAGCGTGACGAAAAGGAGGGAGAAAAAATGCTGAAAAAAGTACGGGTCAAAATCGAAACCAACCGCTATACGCTGAGTACCTCCCCTCTTTTTTCCGAGGGGGGCGCGGTGTTTGCCCTGCCCGAGGAGGAACCGGTGGAGGAAACCGACCGCGCCGAGCTGATGACCGAGGCACGATTGCGGGATGACGGCACGCGCGTGTCGCTCTCCTATGAAGAAGGCGTTTTTTCGGGAATGGAGAAAACCACCACCACCGTGTCCTTTGCCAAAAGCGACCCGGGGCTTTTGTCGGTCATCCGCACCGGCGGAGTGCGCACCTCGCTCCTGTTTGAAAAGGGACGGCGGCACACCTGCATTTATCAGACCCCGGTGATGCCCTTTGAAGTGTGCGTTGCCACCAGAAATGTACAGAACGATCTCACGGGAGAGGGAACGCTGTTTTTGGACTACCTGATTGAGATTCGCGGTGCGGAGGCGGAGCACACGCGTTTTCGCCTTTCGCTCCTGCCCGACTTCAAAGCCCCTCTCGGTGAAAAAGCCCCCTGACGGTGTGAGAAAACCGCATATTTCGGCTTCCGAAAGGGGCAAACACCCGCGCAAAAGGCGCGCCAATGCAAAACGCCCCCGGCAGAGATTGCCGGGGGCGTTTTGCGCGGGTTGCGTTACCATTCCACGTCCGCAAAGGCGGGAAAATGGTCGGAGGCAGGGGCGTAATATGCGGGGGTCGGGCGGTCGAAGCGGCGCACCGTGAGCGCGGGTGCGGCACTGACAAAAATGTGGTCGATTGCCTCGGTGATCGGGCGCGGCGTGTAAGGGGCGTATCCGTTGGTGTCGCATTTATGGTAGCCGTGCTCGGCAGTGGCGTAGTCGGTGGCGGCGTCGGCAGCGTAGCGGAAACCGCCGTTCAACAGCGTTTGCACGGCGGGGGAGGCGCAGGTCGTATTGAAATCCCCCACCACAACCGCAGGGCAAGCGTATTTCTCCCGCAATTCCCGCGCTTTTTCAAGCAACAGTCCTACCTGATAGGCGCGCGCCTCATCGGAGCCTGCCTGAAAGCTGTTCCACGCGGGGTTGCTGCTTTTCCACCACAGGTGGGTGGTGACAAACAGGAAGCACTTGCCGCTCTCCTTTTCCCGAAAGACCGCAAACAGCGCGGATTTGCTTTTGACATCGTTGAAACACCCGTCAAAGCCCGGCACTTCCTCCGGGTAGGGCAGATACGCCGTATCCAGCAGTTCCAGTTTTTCGGGGCGGTAGAAAATCGGGGTGAAATTGCCCCAAAGAACGGCGTAATTCAGCCCCTTTGCGGCAAGTCCCGATATCAGTTCCCGCGTCATCAGGTTTGTCATTTCCTGCATTCCGATTACGTCGGGGTGCGTTTCCTCATACATCCGCACAAACAACGGCGCGCGGGCAGGGGCGGAGCAATCCTCTCCCCTTTCCTCCCACGCGGGGGCATTTTTATCCCGGTTCCATACATTGTTGCTCATCAGGCGAAGCATCGGCATTCCTCCTTTGGTTTTCTGCCTTAACGGTAACATATTCGCCGGCGTTTGTCAAGCATTTTTGCAAAAAAGCCCCCATATGTGCCGCGTTTTGCGGGCGGACTTGACTTTGACACGCGGTTTTGCTATAATAAACAAAAAAAGTGGCGGAGGTGGCAAAATGGCAAAATTTGCACTGACGGGCGGCATAATTCTGAACGGAACCGAAAAAATGCAGGTACAGACGGGGCTTGGGGTTCTGGTGGACGGAGAAAAAATCACCGGGCTTGTCCCGATGGGTGAAATTCCCGCCGAATACCGGAAAATTGAGCTTCACGGAAAATTTCTGATGCCGGGGCTGATCAATATGCACGTACACCTTGCCGGAAGCGGCAAGCCTCAGAAAAAACAGCGGGATAACGCCAAGCTGGTAAAAACCATTATGGGATCGGCTCTCACC
>CAKSPL010000244.1 GCA_934481325.1 uncultured Eubacteriales bacterium
CCCGCGCGTTCAAAAGGGCAATCACTTCCTTCGGGGCATAGTCCCGCGGCAGATCGTTGCGCGGCCCGTGATAAAGAATATCCCCCAGCAAAAGGAGCTTTTCCGCTCCCTCCCGCTCAAACGCGCTCAGCATTTGTGCGGTATAGTAATCCGACCCGTGGAGATCGGAAGCAATCATCAGCCTCATTTCGTCCTCTTTCCGGCAGACTCGCCTATATTCTATCTACATATTATCATTTTTTTAAGATTTACGCAAGCCCCCGCGCAAATTTTTCAAAAGAAAAAGCCCGTGTTGCCACGGGCTTTTTCTTTATTCATTATCTTCGGATTCGTCCTTCTCGCGCTCGAAATCTTCCTTGGAAGCACCGCAGAGCGGGCAGACAAAGTCATCCGGAAGATCCTCAAATTCCGTCCCTTCTTCAATCCCGTTCTCGGGATCTCCCACTTTCGGGTCGTATTCATATCCGCACAGTTCGCAGACATAGACTGCCATTCAAAAGAAACCTCCCTTCCGCTTCAAAATCAACACACCATATCATAATCTAACAGGGCGTTCCTTGTCAAGCGGTTTTTTGCATTTTTCGGAAGTTTTTTCGGAAAATTCTGTGAACATCAGGAGAAAAATTCCTTTTTCTGTACTTTTCGCGCAAAATCAGATCGTTCTGTCCTTTTCGGTTTCGTCGCGATAAATGTTGACGATGTCGGCAATCATCCGTGCCGTACCCTCAATTCCAAGGGTAGAGCTGTTGATGGAAAGGTGGTAATTATCAAATTTGCCCCATTTTCTGCCGGTGTAAAAATTATAGTAGCTGACTCTGCGCTTGTCGGTTTTGGTAATCAGATCAATCGCTTCGTTTCTTTCAATCTCGCGCCGCTTACAGACACGGTTGATGCGTGCCTCCATATCCGCATAAATGAAACAACTGATCCGTTTTTCGTGGTTGCGCAATACGTAATCGGCACACCTGCCGATAAACACGCAATCCCCTTCCTCGGCGGCCTTTTTGATGATTTCCGTTTGCGTGATGAACAGCTGATCGTTAATCGGCACATCAATGCCGAAATTCCGCGCACCGTAAAGCGAAGAACCGATTGCCAGGGTATACAGCAGGCTGTTGGTTGCCTTTTCGTCTACCCGCCGCAGATAATCGGGGCTGACGCCGTTTTTCTGCGCCGCAAGGGTAATCAGCTCCTTATCATAGACCTTGAAGCCGAGCATCTCTCCGAGCTTTACGCCAATTTCGCGCCCGCCGCTGCCAAATTGTCTGCCGATTGTAATCACCATATTTTCCGCCATCGTCCGATCTCCTTTCCGGTTTCTGACTTTATTATATCACAGTTTTAACAATTTGTAAAGAGGATATGCCGGATGAGTGCTAATGTTGACAGGAAAAGAATAGATTTTTCCGAGGTGAAACTATGAAAACAAAACGGCAGTATCTCTACAACGCGCTCCTGCTGACCGCCGTCACGCTGCTGATGCGCACGGTCAGCGTCAGCTTCAACGTCTATGTTTCCAATCGCGTGGGGGCAGAGGCAATGGGGCTTTTGTCGCTGGTTTCCGGTGTATACGGCTTTGCGGTAACGCTGGCAACCTCCGGGATTCATCTGGCAACCGTGCGCACTGTATCGGAGCGGCTGGGGCAAACGCACGGGGCGGAAAACCGCAAGTGCCTGCGTGCCTGCCTTGCATACGCTTCTTTTTTCGGCGCGCTTTCCGCCCTGTTGCTGTTTATCTTTGCGGCACCCATCGGATTGCGCCTGCTCTCGGATGCCCGCACCGTGCGGGCATTGCGGATGCTTTCCTTTACCCTGTTGCCGATTGCGCTGTGTTCCGTACTCAACGGCTATTTTACCGCAGTGCGAAGAGCGTGGAAAAACGCGCTGGCACAGGTTGCGGAGCAGGCAATCAAAATCACGTTAACCGGATATCTGCTGGTGATTGTCGCCCCAAAAACCGTGGAGGGGAGCCTGATTGCGATTCTGCTTGGCGGTGCGGTGTCGGAG
>CAKSPL010000245.1 GCA_934481325.1 uncultured Eubacteriales bacterium
TTCGGCGGTTTTGGCGGGGACTCCGGCAGGCAGAACGGACCGATGCGGGGGGATGATATCGGTGCCAGAATCTCCGTCACCTTTGAAGAGGCGGCGTTTGGCGTCAAAAAAGAAATTTCCTTTAACCGCATTACCAAGTGTCCGGATTGCGGCGGCTCCGGTGCCGCAAAGGGCAGCAGTGCCGAGACCTGCTCCAAATGTCACGGCACGGGTCAGATGCGCGTGATTCAGCGCATCGGCGGGATGCAGTTTCAGAGTCAGACCACGTGTGACGCCTGCCGCGGCAAGGGCAAAATCATCAAAACGCCCTGTCAGAACTGCCGCGGAACCGGGTTTATCCGCATCACCAAAAAGCTGGAAGTCACGATTCCGGCAGGAATTGACGACGGCGAGCGTATCGCATTGCGCGGGCAGGGGAATGACGGCAGAAACGGCGGCGGTGCCGGGGACCTCATTTTGCAGGTGATGGTAAAACCGCACCCGATCTTTGAGCGTGACGGCTATAACATCTATTGTGACGTACCGCTGCCGGTGACCGATGCGATTCTCGGTGCGGAAATTGAAATACCGACGCTGGAAGGCAACATCAAATATACCATCCCGGAGGGGACGCAACCCGGCACCCGCTTTACCGTGCGGGGCAAGGGCATCCCGTATATCAACAACGCAAACCGCCGGGGCGACCTGATTTTTACCGTGAACGTGGAGATTCCGAAAGGGCTTTCCGATGATCAGAAAGAAAAGGTGCGCGCCTTTGCGGGGGACTGCAAAGCGGAGAACTACGGCAAAAAGTCCGGGTTTTTCAAGCGGATTTTCGATAAATTCACAAAATAAGGAGCGCGTATGGAAAACTGCAAGGACTGGACACAGGTGAAGGTCACGGTTGCGCTGGAGCACCGGGACGAGCTGGTTGCGATTATGAGTATGCTGAATAACAATCTGATGATTGAGGATTTCAGCGATATTGACCTGAAAACCTGCTATGGCGATTTGAATGCCGATAAGAGCATTGCTTCGGTATCGGTGTTTCTGCCCGCCGACCGCCCGTGGAACGAGGCGGTGGCTTTCATCCGGGAACGGATGGCGGCAACCGGATTTGACGGAAAGGTGGAAGTGATCGGTGTCAATGAGGACGATTGGGCAAACTCCTGGAAAGCCTATTATAAAACGCTTCATATCGGTAAAAAAACCGTAATCGTACCCGCGTGGGAGAAGTACGACCCCGCACCCGGTGAGATTGTGGTGCGGATGGATCCCGGTATGGCGTTTGGAACCGGTACTCACGAAACCACGCGCCTGGTGATTGAACTGCTTGAAACATATACAAAGCACGGTTGCAGAATGCTGGATGTCGGATGCGGGAGCGGGATTCTTGCCATCTGCGCCTCCAAGCTCGGCGCAGGGGAGTGCAAGGCGTATGATATCGACCCCGTGGCGGTACGCGTGGCAAACGAAAATATTGCCGCAAGCGGGCAGAAAAATATCACCTGTGAGGTTTCCGATCTCCTGAAGCAGGTAGACCTGACGGGTGGGAAATATGACCTGATTTGTGCTAATATCGTGGCGGATATCATCATTCGTATGGCACCCGATGTGGGGAATTATATGAAGGAGGACGGCGTTTTGCTGGCATCCGGCATCATTACCGAGCGGGCAGAGGAAGTGACCGCGGCACTGGAAGCGGCAGGGCTTCGGATTTCGGCACGGCACGATGACAACGGTTGGTGCGCCCTTGTGGTAACAAAATAACCCTTTGTAAAGTGGACTGAATTTGCAATATCCCCCCGGATGTTGTGCAAAAAAACGAAAAAACACGCAATCTGACGGTTGCGTGTTTTTGTTGATATCTGAGTGTTTTAGAGGGGGGCTTTTGTGACTTTTGACCCGAGGCAAGTAAAAAAACACAAAAAAAGCATTGACAAATTGTACAACTTGCGGTATAATAGGAGCATCGTTTCGGGAAGGTGAGGGGTTATATGCCGCGTTTTTTTGTCAGAAGTAGCC
>CAKSPL010000246.1 GCA_934481325.1 uncultured Eubacteriales bacterium
CTTCCAGCCCGCATTCGGAGGACATATTGATAATCACGCCGTGACCTGCCTTCACCATCACGCGGGCAGCCGCCTGCGCACAGAAAAACAGACCCTTAACATTGACATTCATCACCTTGTCAAATACCGCCTCGTCCAGCTCATACCGGTTGCCCTCATCCACAAGCAGGCGCGGAATGTTGATGCCCGCGTTATTGACGATGGCATCAATCCCGCCAAAAGTTTCCACAACCTTGGCAATCATCGCGTCAACGCTTTCCTTTTTGGTAACGTCCGTACGAACGTAAAGGAGCTTACCGGCGGTTTCGCCAAAGTCGGGGGTGTTTTCCGCAATGTCACAAACCGTGACGTTGGCACCGTCATTCAGCAGTTCTTTTGCCGTTGCATAACCGATACCGGATGCCGCACCGGTTACAATGATGGATTTTCCCTCCAGATTCAGCCAGGATTCCATATTTCAATACCTCGATTCAAAGTTGATGCTTCTATTATATCGCTTTGTGAAAGAATTGTCAAGTATCGGGAAAATTCTTTTCGCTCCACTCCGAAAATTCATACGGCAATGCCACCACGCGGTCCCCTGCGGCGGAAATCCACTGGTTTTGCTCGGGCATTACCCGCATCACGCGGCGATTATGGCGCGTGCTGCTTTTATGCTTATGGGGGCCGAAGCGCATATCCTCGTATGCGGGAAAGGTCATCGGAATCAGTGCCACGCGCGGCTTTACCAAACGATACAGCTCACTGGCTCCCCCGTTAAGTGCGTGGTGTGCCAGCTGGCAAAAATCGCTTTTCAGCGCGGTTCCCATCTGCGCCGCAAGCTGACGGCAAGGTAAAGCGTATGCGTCCCCGAGGAACAGGATGGTTTGCCCCGCCACACTGACGCGGGAAATCATCGAGCATTCATTTGCGTCGGAGGGGTCGGTCAGATCCTCACAGGTCAGCAACACCTCGGTTTTCACATCATCGGTAAAATAGCAGTCGCCCTTTACGGCGTGATAGGCAGGAACGCCGAAATGAACGGGGACGGCGCGTACATTCGGCAAATCCCGTTTTCCGATATTCTGTTTTTCCTCGGCAAACGAATCGGGCGGCAGGCAGAACAGGAACCGATTGACCTTGATTCTTTCCCGCAATTCCGCGCGGGAGGAAATCTCCAACGCCGCCCCGTAATGATCGCAATGCGGATGTGTGATAATCCAAAGGTCTACTTCCGGCACCCCGTCGGAGTGTTTTTCCAGCAGTGCAATCAGCGGTTCCGCGTCCGCGGTAAAGCCGCCGTCATACACCACAAACCGCCCCCGCTCGGAGCGGATGGCATAGCCCATTCCCGCCGCCTGCCAGCGGAAGGGGTCATTGTTTCGGGAAGCGATGGTAGAATACTGAATCAATAGGTTCTGCATAAGTGTTCCTTTCAGTTTGAAAAATCAAACACGGCTTTTCCGTTTTCCATACGGAGTGCCGCGTCAAACGGTTTTCCTGTTTTTTTGGAGACGAACCCCCGGATTTTAGAGGTTTTACCCGTGTTCAGCAACAATTTCATATTTTCTGCGGAAATCACGCGGTTACAAATCGACAAATTGACGCGGAAAGCACATCCCTCTTTATATCCCGAGCAACCGTAGCTGAATTTCCCCCGGATCACGGGTTTTCCGCACAGCGGGCAGTTTCCCACCGTCTCTCCGTACATTCCGATGTCTGCATCCTCCTCGATGCTTGCGCCCTTTGCGGCAAACACCTCGCGCACCTCTGCCGCGGCAAGAGCCACGCTTTCCTCCACGCTCATTTCGCCGTGAAATACCTTTTTGAGTGCTTTGCCCATCTCGCTGGTGCGGAATTTGTCCATCCGGATCTGCAACCGATCCAGCGATTCAATCAGATATTCCCCACCGGGAAGGATGGTATACACATCCTTGTTGAGCGCAACATAGCCGCTTTTGCGCGCATTGTCGATAATTCCGGTGCGGGGTGCCACGGTGCCGAGCTCCACCCCTTCACAA
>CAKSPL010000247.1 GCA_934481325.1 uncultured Eubacteriales bacterium
AGCAATAGGAGTCCTTCATATTCACCGCGCCGGCGCGCAGGCTCTTAACCTCCGTACCGAACAGCTCCACGCCCGCCTCAAAGGTCTCGTCCACAAAATAATCGTGCCACGCTTTTTTGTTTCTCGCGATTGTGCGGGATTCCGTTTTTTTCTCCGTCATAGTTCTCCTTTCCGCGCCGCGCGCATCATTTTTCCCCGTCCTTCTCCTTAGCACAGCGTGAGCAGGGGCGATACGCACCCGCCGCCTGTGCTTCCTCAACCGTTCCCGCCAGAACCGTTTTGGCATTTCTCAGAAAAGAACAGTTTCTGTCCTTATGGTACACCGAGCCGCTTGCGGTATAGTAGCATTCCGCATTCTCCGGCAATTCCTGCGGGTGGTTTTTCTCCTCCAACAACCTCTCCTGCAATGCTTCCAATTCCTCGCCGGACAAAGTTTCTCCCGCATCAAATCCGTCATTTCGTGCGCACGCGGCAAGCAAAAACAGAAGAAAAGCGAAAAAGCAAATCAAAGCCTTTTTCATAAATCCTCCAACAGCCGCTCCAACAGCCCCATTCTGGAACCGGCAAACTCATAGGCGCGCTTGTAGTCGTCATTTTTGCGACAACAAAGCTCCAAGTCCCCGAAGACCTCATAAAGCAATGCGCCAACCGTCAATTCCGGGCGGTCAAGGAGTGCCTCCAGTGCCGCCTGTGCTTTGGCAAAATCCTCTTTTTTCATCAGCGTCAACGCGCGGATGCGCGCCGCGTAAAGAGTGTCCTTCTGCCTTTCCAGATATGCCGCAACCTCGCCTTCCCGCCCGTTTTCCAGTGCATCCAACGCCATATAATACTCACAGAATTCATCGCCGAAGGCACGGGCGGACGCCACTGCTTCCTCACTCAGAACATCCGAAGACAGCGTGGGGGAAACATCCGAAAGATAACGGAAATAAACCGCGGCGCGCCCGGAAAGTGCTGTCGTGTCATAAATGGTTTTTTCCGCGGCGAGCAGGGCGCGGTCAAACGACATAGCCGCACGGCGAAAATGCCCCTCCTCAAATGACGCCTTGGCAAAACCGAATTCCGCCTCCGCGCGAATCAGTGACAGCTCGTCATCGCTTTCCTGTGGAAAAGCAGAACGCAACAGCGAAAGGCACCCTGCAAAATCCCCGGCGGCAAACGCACGGCGGATGTTGGGCATTTCAATCATTTTTCGATATGGAAATTCCTCTTTTTCCCCGGCAAACAGCAATCCGACCGGAACGCCCAGCCGCCCCGCAAGATAGATGGCGGTAGGGAGGGACGGGAGCGCGGTGCCACGCTCAATACTGCACAGCATATTGCGGGTAATCTGATCCCCTGCGAGGTCGGATTGCGTCATCATTTTGGAAAGCCGCAATTGGCGTATTCTTTTTCCGATTTCCACGCGTTCCCCTCCTCATTTTTGCCAAAACAGCAAATAGTAAATCAAATTGAACATATTGTAGCACAGATTCCGTGAAAAATCAAGGACTTGCCTGATTTTTTTGCTTGAAAAGTACAAAAAAGCGATCCGCCGCATTGCAACGGATCGCTTTTTGCAAAACTACCGG
Source organism: uncultured Eubacteriales bacterium (assembly GCA_934481325.1). Taxonomy (GTDB): domain Bacteria; phylum Bacillota; class Clostridia; order Oscillospirales; family CAG-272; genus Firm-07. Next base: position 1,572 of record CAKSPL010000247.1, read on the forward strand.
TCAAAAGCTGTCAAAATCAGCCGCGGGTTTTGCCGCCTGCTACGTTGATTGTCACGCCGTGGATATAGGACGCACGATCGGAAGCAAGGAACGCCACAAGGTTGGCAACCTCGGAGAGCTTACCGGATCTGCCGAGCGGCGTGGTACCGGTTTTGCTGTATCCGGCGCGAAGCTGATCTACCGTAATTCCGCGGGTATAAGCCAGAGCGGTTTCGTAGGAGATGGTGCGAAGTCCGGTTGCTTCCAGAATGCCGGGAGCAACGCCCACCACGCGGATGTTCTTTTTGCCAAGCTCTTTCGCCCAGGAGCGGGTAAATGCGTTGACCGCACCCTTGCTGGCGGCATAAACGCTCTGCCCCTCGGAGCCTTCCAGCC
>CAKSPL010000248.1 GCA_934481325.1 uncultured Eubacteriales bacterium
ATTCCGCATATCCTGAAATATCTGTACGAAAATTGCAACGGGGAATTGAGTGCAGGACATATCGCGGCGCATTTTCACATCAGCAGAGCCAAGCTTGACCGCGATTTTGCCGCCTCCGTGGGGCAGACCCTGCATCAGGCTGTAAACGACCTGAGGATGGCAAACGCCAAACGGTTGCTGGAAACCACGGATGAACCGGTGGGCAGGATAGCCGAGGAAATCGGCATTTCCTCCGAATACTATTTTTATGAGTTTTTCCGCCGCAGGACAGGACAAACCCCGCGGGAATACCGGAAAAGCACCCGCCGCTGACCATCTTGATTGTAGCATTATTTTCTTTTTGCCGCAATGGTTTTTTCCATCAGATCGCGTGTAAAAACTAAGATTTTTGCTCAAATAAAAAAACACCGTCCCGGCGGGAATACTCCGGGGCGGTGTTTTTTTATCGGATCATACGTAAGGCTTCGGCGGCACAGGGCAAGAAAACGCCGTTGCTTTTTCGTGTATTTTTCGATATTTCCATTTTTATATATCAATTTTCCAATTTAATATTTTCCGATTTCCAAAAACATTGCCAGACTATTTTTATTATTTTGTGACATTTCTCCACATTTATATCCACGGCGCAAAAGGAATGCCTGCCGACAACTTATTCGGCTTCATTTTCCGACTTTTCAATCTGCCCGCGAATTTCCTGCATCGTCTGATCCAGCACAGCGGTCAGAGCGGCACAGCTTTTCAGCTTTTCGTCGGTTTCGGCAACAATCTTTTCACTCAGATTTTTCTTATAACGCAATTTGTGTTCCAAGCTCGCCCAGCAATCCATTGCAATGGTCCGAAACTGCACCTCCACCTTCATCGGGCGTTTTTCGTTTTGCAAAAAGATCGGAACCTCCACAATCAGGTGAAGCCCGCGATAGCCGTTCGGCTTGGGATTTTTGATATAGTCTTTGGTGCAAAGCAGGGTCACATCGTCCTGTTCGGTGAGGCACCGAGCAAGCAGATAAATATCATCCAAAAAGGAGCAGATCACCCGCACACCGGCAACGTCCGAAATGCTTTCCTCCACACTTTGCAAATTCAACGGCAGATGCTTGCGCATCATTTTTGCCGCAATACTTTCCACCGATTTTACACGGGTTTTGATTGCCTCAATCGGGTTCCGGTCATATTGCAGGGAAAACTGTTCATTCAAAACCCGGAATTTTGTTTCCACCTCCAACATCGCGCAGTTATAATAGGTGTACAATCGCCGCCATCCCACCAGGTTGCGGCGAAAAGCCGCAACAGCTTCCTCCACAGAAAGGTCTGCCGGTACAATGTCTTTTACCTTCGCTTGTCTCGTATCGCGTAAAATCGGTGCAAGCTCTGACGGTATTTTTGCTTTTTGGGGAACCGGTACCCCGCACGGCATTTCTTTATCTTCCATTGCTCCTCCAAAATTATGACAAATCGTTTCAAAACAACGATCGGACTTTGCATCTGCCGGTAATCAAACCGACATTTCCCACAATATTTTGCTATTTTCAGTATAGCACTTTTCACCGCAGGTGTCAAGGCGGATGTCCGCGCGGGACGCCTGCGCCGAGGGTGAGTCGTCTGTGCCGAATGGGCGTGGCGGGGCGGGTTGCCGCCTGTGCCGAGGGTGAGCCGTTTGTGCCGAAGCAGGTCGCCGCAGGGGGAACGGGCTGTCTGCTGGGATGCGGGGCGTCTGCGCCGGGGGGACGCGGTGGGGCGGGTTGCCGCCTGCGTTGTGGTGAGCCATCTGAGCCGGGGGGTGCGGGCGTTCTGCATCGAAGGTACGGGGTGTTTGCATCGAGGAACGCGCGGCGTCTGCGCGTGGATGCGTCGTCTATGTCGGAGCAGGTCGCCTGCGTTGGGGGTGAGTTTCCGCGCGGGGAGCGGGGCATCTGCGCCGAGTGGACGCGGTGGGGC
>CAKSPL010000249.1 GCA_934481325.1 uncultured Eubacteriales bacterium
TCCGACTACCATTCGCCGCATCTGCCGCATTCGTACCCGGAGCATTGCGTGGCGTATACCGGAACGCACGACAACAATACATTGCTCGGCTTTGTTTGGGAGCAGGATGCCGAAAGCCGCCGCCGAATGCTGGATTACTGTAATTACACCGACCCAAACTGGGACAGGTGCTATGATGCAATCCTGCGCACAATGCTCCAAAGCCACGCGGGGCTTGTCATTTTCCCGGTGCAGGATCTGCTTGGCTACGGCGCAGATACGAGAATGAACACCCCCGGGCGCGCGGGTGGAAACTGGGCATTCCGTATGACGCGCGAGAGCCTTGCCGCCATTGACCGCAAACGGTTTTCACACCTCAATACCATTTACGGGAGAAAATAAAGGAACCCCGCACGGGATAACCGTGCGGGGTTTCCTTACGCCTGCTTCGGCGCAAGCAGATTCAGCACCTCGAAAATACTGCTGACGGGTAAGAGCGTCATATGCGTATGGATTTGCCGTTTTTCCAGATTGCGCGCAGGCACCACCATCCGGCGGAAGCCGAGCCGCTCCGCTTCCTTGACGCGATGCTCCAATCCCGCCACCGTGCGGCACTCTCCGGAAAGCCCCAACTCGCCCACGGCAATCAGGTCATCCGGCACCGCGCGGTCGGAGAGGGAAGAAACCAAAGAAAGAGCCACCGCCATATCCGCCGCGGGTTCATCCAAACGCATCCCGCCGATGACGTTGAGATATACATCGTTTTGCGAAAATTTCAGCCCCAAACGCTTTTCCAGCACGGCTAAAATCAGGCAAAGGCGGTTGTAGTCAATCCCGCTGGAGGTGCGACGGGGAACCGGAAACGCCGTAGGGGAAACCAGTGCCTGAATCTCTGCAATCAGCGGGCGCGTGCCCTCCATCGTGCATACGGCACAGTTTCCCGGCGTGTTCTGAGGTCTGCCGGCAAGCAACAGCTCAGAAGGGTTTGTCACCTCCACCAGCCCCTCATCGGTCATTTCAAATACGCCGATTTCATTGGTGGAACCGTAACGGTTTTTGATGGCACGGATAATCCGGTAGGTCTGCTGACGCTCCCCCTCAAAGTAAAGCACCGCGTCCACCATATGCTCCAACACCTTGGGGCCCGCAATGGTACCCTCCTTGTTGACGTGACCGACCAAAATTACCGAAATATTGGCGGTTTTTGCCTTGTTGATAAACGCAAGCGCGGTTTCGCGCACCTGCGTAATTGCCCCGGGCGTAGAGGAAATCGCATCGCTGTAAATGGTCTGAATGGAGTCTACGATTACCACGTCTGCCGCCGTGCGGTCAATCTCCGGCAGAATTTTTTCAATCCCCGTTTCGGTGAGAATGGAAAGATTTTCGCCCGTTACTCCAAGCCGCTCGGCGCGAAGCTTGAGTTGCCCCTCCGATTCCTCTCCCGAAACATACAATACCTTGCGGTGCGCACCGAGAATATCCGAAATCTGCATCAGAAGCGTGGATTTGCCAATCCCCGGCTCACCGGCAAGCAGCACCACGGAGCCAAGCACCAGCCCGCCGCCAAGCACACGGTCAAGCTCCCCTAACCCCGTTGCCGTGCGGATATAAGAGGGCATTTCCAGTTCCTTGTAGGGCGTTGCCTTATGCTCTCCCTCCCGGATTGCCAGTGCGCGGCGCGGGGAGGCCTTTGCTTCCTGCTTGCTCTCCTCACCGATCACATCCTCCACAAAGCTGTTCCACGCCCCGCAGGCAGGGCATTTACCCATCCATTTCGGAGATTGGTACGAGCACTCGGAGCAGTTGTACACGGTTTTCAGTTTCATTTTGAACCCCTCCCGCTTTTTTCACTCCATTATACCATTTTCCGCGCAGGATTGCAAGGTCAC
>CAKSPL010000250.1 GCA_934481325.1 uncultured Eubacteriales bacterium
GCCGATGCCGCGCAAGACTTCGTTTTCCCCGAAACGCTTGCAGATATTTGATACCTTCAGAATCTCCATAAATACCTCACTTGATGCTGTATCTGGAGAAACGCTTCTCCAGGGCGGACATTCCCGTTGCCACCAGGAAATTGAACACATAATAAATCACCGCGGCAACCAGATACGGCTGCATACTCACCCGTGCGGATGCCAACCGTTTTGCCATTGTAAACATTTCCAGCTGACCGATGGCAAATGCCAGCGAGGTATCCTTGACCAGCGTGATAATCTCGTTGGTCATAGAGGGCAGAATCCGCCGCACCACCTGCGGCAGAATCACCAGGGAAAAGGTCTGTGTGCGGTTCATTCCCAGCACCTTTGCCGCCTCATACTGCCCCTCGGACATCGAAGCGATGCCCGAACGATAGATTTCCGCAAAATAGGCGGCATAGTTGAGAGAAAACCCGATGATGACGGCAACAAACATCCAGTTGTCACCCATCTCGCGCAATGCGATCTTAAAAATGTAAAACGGGCAGAAATACACCACAAAAAGCTGTAACATCAGGGGTGTTCCGCGCATCACCGAAATATAAATGCGGAAAAGCCACGAAATCGGTTTCAATTTGGACATTCTGCCAAAGCAGATCAGCAACCCCAGCGGCACCGAAAACAGGATGGTGAGAAAAAAGATTGCCGCAGAGTAGCCAAAGCCCTTTTGCAGTTGGACGAATATTTCAAAAAACGATGACATAATGCTCCTTTATGACGCAAACAGCGGCTGTCCCCCTTTGGGGACAGCCGTAGCGCGGCGTTTTTTTATTTGCCGAGCGTGAAGGCGTTGTAGTCCACGCCGTATTTCTCGCAAAGACTCTTGATGAAAGCGGTATCCTTTGCCACCTCGTTCATCGCAGTATTAAATTCTTTGCACAGCGCGGTATTGCCTTTGAGGAATCCGACGCCGTAGGTCTCGGTGGAGATTGCCTCGGAAAGCACCTTGAAGCCGGTGTTGTTGGCGGTGAGATAGTTGGCAACGCCCACATCCACCACGATGGCGTCCACTGCGCCGGTTTTCAGTTTTTCAAACGCGGTGGTGTACGCCGCCTCGGTGCTGTATTTGCCGTCCTTAAAGGTGGCAACCAGTTCGGTTTTGCCCTTCAGCGCGCTCTCCCCGGAGGAATCGCTCTGCACCACCACGGCTTTGCCCGCAAGGTCTGCCAGGCTGTTGATGCCGGAATTTTCCGCCGTCAGCACCACAATGCTGTTGTTGAGATACCGGTCTGTCCATTCGTAATCGTTTTCTCTGCCCTCATAGGTAAAGCCGTTCCAGATGAAATCAATCGCGCCGGTTTTCATCATCTCATCCTTGGAATCCCAGTCGATGGGTTTGAGCTCCAACTCATAGCCCAGCTTTTCGCAAACCTTTTTGGCATAGTCGATATCAAAGCCGACGTAGGTTTGGGTTGCCTCGTCCAGATATCCGAACGGGGGGTACTCCGCATCAAAGCCGAGAATCACTTTTTTTACCTCGTCATCCTTTTTGCAGGAAGCAAGGGTCAGCGCGGCGGTTGCCATCATCAGCACTGCCAGCAGTACGGCAAAAAACTTTTTCATATCGGTTCTCCTTTTTAATTCATCACTTTATCGCTTTATCTTGGTGAAGTGATGCCATTATACCGTATCTTTTTCTGCTTGTCAAGTACTTTTCCGAAAAAATCCGATAGCCTTGTTGCATTTCGGCAATATAGCCAATAAATCGACAAAACGTTATGGTATATTGTACAAATATCCTGTCTTTTGCAGTGTCAGACCCGCAAACTTTTCATACACTGAAACAAGGAGGGGACACGATGAATCAAAAGC
>CAKSPL010000251.1 GCA_934481325.1 uncultured Eubacteriales bacterium
AAGCGGCAGGCACATGATTCTTATTTAAAATATCAAGTATTTTGGCCACATTTCCGTTTTCATAGCCTGCATCAAAGGTCAGATACACCACCTTATCCTCGCAGTTTTCATCGTGCCGATGATCGATATAATACCCGCCAAGCTCCTCCACAAAACGCATTTCGGGGTCACACAGTGCCTGGCGATGTCCCTTTTGCCGCTTGCAATACCAATGATATTCCCCGCCCGCCGCAAATGACGGCACCACTAAAAAGGCGGCAAGCAACAGGCAAAAAATACCGAAAAATACTTTTTTCATCCGATCAACTCCCTTCTTACTTATTATTTCTCGGTTTTCCCGAATTTCTTTTTTTAATTTTTGACAGAATTCCGTTTTTTTGCAAAACAATGTTGAAAAACAAATAAAAATCCTGTATAATATTTCCGTTACCCGATTGTTAACAATAAGGAGGATTTGTTTTGGCAAACAATATCATCAACACCGGAATGTGCGATGATACAGGTCCCTATATTTTTGTCAGCTATGCCCATAAGGATTCCGATATGGTAACGTCCGTAATCCGTACCCTGTATGAAAGCGGATATCGTGTTTGGTTTGACGGAGGATTGGAGCCAGGAACCGAATGGCAAAACGGCATCGGAGATCACATTGAGCATTGCACGGTTTTTCTTTGCTTTGTTTCCGAATCGTCTATCCGTTCGGATAATTGCAAAAACGAAATCGCGATGGCAAACAGCAACCGCCTTGGGAAAATCCGACACTGCCTTTACATCTACACCGATGAATCCTTGGAAAATTCCATTGAATCCGGCACCCGGATGAATATGATCCGGCATCAGAAAATGTTTCTGAACCGGCACCCCTCGTGGGAGGTTTTCTATCGCGAGCTTCTTGCGGCACCGATTCTGATGCCTTGCAAAAAGGGCTGTCAAAATGAAAAAGAGCGGATTTTCATTCCGAAAACGCCAACAAATCCCGCCCCCGGCGAAACGGTTGCGAGCGGAGAAGCACCCGCTTCAGGCTCCTCGAAATTAGGCTTTCTTTGGACAATCCTGTTTATTGCACTGTGTGCTTACCTGGTATTGGGTTCTGTAACCGTGCGGGACAGCGACAGGCTTGTTGCCGTTTCAAGCTATAATTGCGTGTTGAAAAAAAGCAGTGGAATGACGGTAACAGACGTTACGGGAGACACCGAAGTTCTGTCAGCACTGGCGCAAAAATACGATACTGCCCCCAATTACGTCGCATACCTGGTAGAAACCGAAGGTGCCGGTGCCGCCTCGGACTTTCTCGTCAAGCTGTTCAATCCCAAATACTCCGTTGATCTCCCGGACGGATTCAACGAATCGGGAGCCAAAGTCTTTTGTATCGAGGATGACGGCACTTTGAAGAAAAAAACAAAATGTGATTTTAACAAAAAGGACGGAATCCTGAAATTCCGGGACAACAGCCTTTCCAGAACCTACATTATTGTAGAAAAAGCCAAATAAAAAAGAGCCGCGATACGCGGCTCTTTTCTACAGCTTGATTTCCCGGTAAATTTCCGGAACGATTTTCGGCTCAAACGGGAAATCTTCTCCCGAAAGGTTGTCAAATAATCCCGTGTGAACCGGCACGGCAACCTTTGCACCGCACTTGGCGGCAAATGCAGCGGCATCCTTCATATTCATATTGTTACCAACTCCGTTTACAGGCAGGAATACCGCATCAATTCCATTGGGAAGCTCATCGAAAATATCTTTGTTGTACAGCGTGTCTCCGGTGATATAAAGCCGTTTGCCTTCCGCTTCCACAATCACACCGATGGCAAAGGGGTCGGAATGCTCTGCCCTCACTGCCGTGAAAGTGATTTC
>CAKSPL010000252.1 GCA_934481325.1 uncultured Eubacteriales bacterium
GGGTACGGTTGCCGGGATGGGCTTTCTCGCACTTGCCATTATGATTTTCGGCAACTGGAAACCGCTTGGCATCGCGCTGGGCGCGCTGATGTTCGGGTTCCTGAAATGCCTTGGCGTTGTTTCCTCCACCATTCCTTTTCTCAAAAGTCTCGGGCTTCCGATGTACTTCTACAACCTGATTCCGTATGTGGCGGTGCTGGTGGTGCTTGCGTTTACCTCCAAGCGTTCCCGCGCGCCCAAAGCAGAGGGGATTCCTTATGACAAGGGGATGAGATAATGAGAATGTATGAGATTATCCACAAAAAGCGTTGCGGGCTGGCATTGGACGAAGCCGAAATCCGCTTTTTTGTGGAGGGCTATACCAAAGGGGAGATTCCGGATTATCAGGCGGCGGCACTTTGTATGGCAATCTGTTGCCGCGGGATGAACGATGAGGAAACCGCAATACTGACCGATGCGATGATGCACTCAGGCGACGTGGTGGACCTTTCGGCTTTCGGAGGCCTTTCCGTGGATAAACATTCCACGGGCGGCGTGGGGGACAAAACCTCACTGATTGTGGCACCTGTGGTGGCGGCTCTCGGCGGCAAGATTGCCAAAATGTCCGGGCGCGGGCTCGGTCATACCGGCGGCACCGTTGACAAATTGGAATCGATTCCGGGGTACCGCACCTCGCTTTCCCGCGAGGAATTTATCGATATTGTCGATCGGGTAGGGGTGTGCGTAATCGGGCAGAGCGGCGATCTTGCCCCTGCCGACAAAAAGCTGTACGCCCTGCGTGACGTGACCGCCACCGTGGACTGTATCCCGCTGATTACCTCCTCTATTATGAGCAAAAAGCTCGCCGCCGGTGCAAAATCCATTGTGCTGGATGTCAAAACCGGGAGCGGCGCATTTATGAAAACCGTGGAGGATGCCAAAGCCCTTGCCGCCGCAATGATTCGGGTGGGGACGATGTGCGGCAGAAACGTCCGCGCATTGGTCACCAATATGGATATTCCGCTCGGCCACTGTGTCGGTAATGCGTTGGAGGTGGCGGAGGCGGTGCGGGTGCTTCGGGGAGAGCAGAAGGGTGACCTTTACGAAATCTGCAAGGCACTTGCGGCAAACCTGGTTTCTATGTTCCGCGGGATTCCGGTAGATGCCGCCGCGGCAAAGGTTGCCACCGTGATTGACAGCGGTGCCGCGTATGAAAAAATGAAGGAATGGATTGCGGCACAGGGCGGCGACGTTTCCGTGATTGAGGACACCGCAAGGCTCCCGCAGGCACCCTGCCAAAAAGAGCTTTTCTCCCATCAGGACGGGTATATTTCCCATATGAACACCGAGGGGATCGGGCTGTGTGCCTCTCTGCTTGGCGCGGGGAGAGTGAACAAGGGCGACAGCATCGATTTCGGTGCCGGGATTGTGCTGGACAAAAAAACGGGCGATTTTGTGCACCGCGGCGATCGGATTGCCACACTGTACGCCTCGGACAACGCGCTGTTTGCGGCGGCGGAGGAAAAATTCCGTTCTTCGCTTGAATTTTCGGATCGGAAAGTCGAAACACCCCAACTGATCTATTAAAACGGGAACAAAAATGCAGGATATTATTGTAATCGGAATCGCAGGCGGAAGCGGAAGCGGCAAAACAACGCTTGCTCAAAAGATTATGGAGCATTTCGGCGATGACATCGCCATTGTGCATCACGACAATTACTATCGCGCCTACCCGAATCTTTGCTATGAGGAGCGCGCAAAAATCAACTTTGACCATCCGGATTCCTTTGAAACCGACCTGATGGTGGAGGACATCCGCAAGCTGAAAAACGGCGAGACGGTGCATTGCCCGGTCTATGATTAT
>CAKSPL010000253.1 GCA_934481325.1 uncultured Eubacteriales bacterium
GTTCAGTCCTGCCTGGCACATCGCGGCAAAGGTCACCTCGTCACTGCTGGCGGGACCGATGGTGCAGACAATTTTTGTTTTTCTCATAAATAAATCGCTCCTTATTCCGTGATTTGATCGGTCGCGCGGCAGACAAACGCCCGCGCACCGGCTTCTTTCAGTTTTTCCGCCGCCTTTTCGGCGGCTTCCCGTGTGCGGAATATGCCGAACACGGAGGGACCGCTCCCGCTCATCTGCGCCGCGCACGCCCCGGAATCGAGCAGGCTTTCCCGGATGGAAGCCGCGCCCGGGCAATTCGGGAGCACTGCCGGCTCAAAGCGGTTGAAAACCGCTCCTGCGGGCAATTCCGCCCCACCGAACGCCTGCTCCGGGTTCTTTGCGGCAGGATGCAGCTGCGGGTTGCGGAAATGCTCATACATTGTATCCAACGCGGCAAACGCGGCGGGGGTGGAAACGCTTTCGTTTCCGATGGCAATCACAATTACCCCCGGAACGGTATGAGAAAGAGGGGTTATCCGCTCTCCTACGCCACGGCAGACGGCAAGCCCGCCGCGAAGGAGAAACGGCACATCCGCACCCACGGACAACGCCATTTCGGAAAGCGTTTCCGAAGCGATTTTCGCTCCCGAAAGGCGATGGAGCGCACGCAGGGTTGCCGCCGCATCCGCACTGCCGCCGCCTAACCCCGCGGCAACGGGAATCCGCTTTTCCAGCGTGACGTTTACCCCGAACGGGGCATCGGTATACGTGAAAAACGCCTTTGCCGCACGGCACACAAGGTTTCCGTCACCGGCATCGATTCCGTCAGCCTTCAGGTGTACCCCGGGCGTTTCCGTTTTTTCAAAGGTGAGCGCATCGGCAAGCGACACGGTCTGCATCACGGTTACCAGGTCGTGGTAGCCGTCCGGGCGTTTCCCCGTGATTTCCAAAAACAGATTGATTTTGGCAAACGCACTTTCTCTGATCATCCCGCCGCTCCTTTTTGAAAAATTCCTTTTTATCATACCACAAATATGCCGCGTTTTCAACACATTGGCAACAATTTATGAATTTTCGGAAAAAGAGGCTCTTTCCTCTTGACGAATTTGCTGTTTTGTATATAATATATTATGAGGTTTTTTGAAAGGAGGCGGAAAAATGAACGATCCCGAACGCAACACCGGCGACCCTGCGCCGCAAAACGAGAAAAAGCATCGCCGCGCACCGCTCTATGTTCTTTCCGTCGCCCTGATTTGCCTGCTGGTGGTATTGGTGCTTGCCAATCTGCCTGCAATCCTCAAGCCCTTTCAGAAGCTGAACTCCGTTTTTGCCCCGATTACCATCGGGCTTGCCATCGCATATTTGGCAAATCCGCTGTTGCGCCTGTTTGAATTTCGGGTGTTTATCCGCCTGAAAAAGCGGCGGCTCAACCGCGCGCTTTCCCTTGTCTGCACCTATCTGATTATCCTTGTGATGATTGTAGGGGTCATCTGGCTGATTGTGCCGCAGATCGTAAACAGCATTTCCGACCTTCGGGAAAACGGAATGGTCTACGTGGACAATATTATTGATTCCGTCAACCGCATCATCCGTGCCATTCCCTTTTTGGAGGAAAACCCGGAAAATCTGCTGAGCTTTGAAAAACTGCTGAATTATTTTCTGAAATGGATTGACGATTACAACTCTTCGGTGGTCGGTTTCCTCGGCTCGTTTGCCGGCGGCGTGCTGACGGTGCTGAAAAATATCCTCGTAGGGTTTTTCGTGTCGGTTTACGTACTGCTTTCCAAGGATCGGCTGAATGCCGGATGCCGCCGTGTTTTCAGA
>CAKSPL010000254.1 GCA_934481325.1 uncultured Eubacteriales bacterium
CGAGCTGGCGGCGGAGATTGACCGCATCAACGAGCGCGCCGCCGAGGAGGGTGGTGCACCGATTGACACGCTGGTAGCCGGCATTGAAGAAGCGGGCAAACGCTCCTTCCGGATTCTGCGCACCAAGCCGGACGGCAAGAGCTATGCCCGCGATATTGCGAAAAAATACGGGCTGACCTATGACAATATCATCGAAAAAATCAATCGCCACACGAAAGGAGACTGACCGATGGACGAATCCATCCTGCACGCATTGGAGGATCACGCCAATCTGACCCCCGCACAACTTGCCGCGATGTGCGGCAAGGAAACCGGGGACATCCGGAAAATGATTGAGGCTTACGAGGATGCCGGTGTGATTCTCGGCTACAAAACCATTATTGACTGGGACAGAACCGACCGGGAATACGTTTCGGCACTGATTGAGGTCAAAATCACCCCTCAGCGCGACCGCGGCTTTGACCGGGTGGCGGAGCAGATTTACAACTACCCGGAGGTGCAGAGCCTGTATCTGATGTCCGGCGGGTTTGATCTTGCCGTGCTGATTGAAGGAAAAACGATGAAGGAGGTGGCGTACTTCGTGGCGCAGAAGCTGGCTCCGATTGAGGACGTGATTTCCACCGCCACCCACTTTGTCCTGCGCAAATACAAGGACAAGGGCATCGTCTACGGGGCAGCCGAAAAAGACGAGAGAGGAAACTGCAACTGATATGGATTACTCTTCTCTGCTTTCCCGCACGGTGGTGGGATTGCAGAAATCCGGCATCCGGAAATTCTTTGACCTGCTGGACACGATGGAGGACGTGGTGTCACTGACGGTAGGTCAGCCGGATTTCGTAACCCCGTGGCACATCCGCGAGGCGGGAATCGAAAGTCTGCAACGCGGAAAAACCTATTACACCTCCAACGCCGGAATACCGGAATTGCGGGAGGAAATCTGCAAATATCTCGCAAGACGCTTCGCTCTCTCCTACGAAAGCGGCGAAACGCTGGTAACGGTAGGCGGAAGCGAGGCAATTGACCTTGCCGTGCGCGCCGTGGTGGAGCCGGGCGACGAGGTGATTATTCCCACGCCGAGCTTCGTATGCTATGCCCCGATCGTCACGCTTTGCGGTGGGGTACCCGTAATTGTTCCCACCGAAAAAAAGGACCGCTTCAAGCTGACGCCGGACGCCCTTCGCGCCGCAATCACCCCTCGCACGAAAATGGTGGTGCTTCCCTTTCCGAACAACCCGACCGGGGCAATCCTGACCCGCGGGGAGCTCGAAGAACTGGCACGGGTGCTGGAACACACCGACATTGCCGTGCTTTCGGACGAAATTTACGCGGAAATGACCTACGGCAGGCGGCATATCTCGATTGCGTCCCTGCCCGGTATGAAGGAACGCACGATTTTGGTAAGCGGATTTTCCAAAGCGTACGCGATGACCGGCTGGCGGCTGGGCTTTCTTGCCGCACCGCGCCCGATGACCGAGCAGATGCTGAAAATCCATCAGTATGCCATTATGTGCGCCCCGACCACCAGTCAGCTTGCGGCAATAGAGGCACTCCGGAACGGCGATTCCGACATTGAAACGATGACCGCGGAATACAACCGCCGCCGGCTTTATATCCGCGCGGGATTATCCGCCATCGGGCTTGACTCCTTTGAGCCGGAGGGGGCGTTTTATATCTTCCCCGAAATCGGTGCCTTCGGGCTTTCCTCGGACGAATTCTGCAACCGCCTGCTTTACGAAAAGCACTGTGCCATCGTTCCCGGC
>CAKSPL010000255.1 GCA_934481325.1 uncultured Eubacteriales bacterium
GGTGTGGAGGGGACTTTTTGTAAAAAGTCCCCTCTTGCGCGCCTCTCTTTGGCGTTTCTTTGCACGACAGAGGGGCAACTCCCCTTTGTCCACTTTCTTTGCGCCTACTCTCTGCAAAGAAAGCGGGTAAGGATACTTGCTGTGGAAAGGTTCTTTGCGCCGGGAGGCGGGCAGGTGTCGGCTCCTGCGGAACCCTTCGGACATTGCATTTATATTCTCTTCTCCGCAAAGCAAAAAACAAAAGCCACCGAAGCGGTGGCTTTTGTTTTACATTATTTGTACTTGCGTTTGCGCGCCGCTTCGGATTTCTTCTTCCGCTTTACGCTCGGCTTTTCGTAATGCTCTCTCTTGCGAAGTTCGGCAAGGACACCGGAACGGGCGCACTGGCGCTTGAACCGACGAAGAGCACTGTCAAGGGTTTCGCCCTCTTTCAGTTTCACTTCTGCCATTTTGTTTTCCCCCCCCTCGCGGTGTACACCTAATATCCTTGTATATTATACACGATTTTGATTCGTCTGTCAAGAGCTAAATGCCGATTTTTTGAAATTTTCAGCGCACAACCAGGTTCACAATCTTACCCGGCACCACAATTTCCTTAACCAAGGTCTTTCCTTCCAATGCCGCGGCAACCTTTTCGTCCGCCTTGGCAAGTGCAAGTGCCTCCTCCTTTGCGGTGTCCTTGGGCATTTTCACCACGCCGCGCAGTTTTCCGTTGACCTGCACCGCAATTTCCACGGTGCTGTCCACGGTCTTTGCTTCCTCATAAGTGGGGAACGGTGCCAGCGAGCAGAAGCCTTTGCCGCCGATCTTCTCCCAGATTTCCTCGCACAGGTGCGGGGCAAAGGGGCAAAGCAAACGCGTAAGCGTCCCCAATTCGTCCACGGTCAGTGTGCCTGCCGCGTCAATATCGTTAAGCAGGGTCATCATTGCCGCGATTGCGGTATTGAACTTCATTTCTTCAATATCGGAGGAAACCTTTTTCACGGTTTTGTGGAATGCGGTTTCCAGGGCCGGCGTCACGCCGTGTCCCACCGCCTTATCGGTCAGTGCCGCAACGCGCTCCAGGAACCGCCGGCACCCTCTCATACTGCTCTCCGACCACGGGGCGGCGGAGCCGTAATCGCCCATAAAGAGGATATATACCCGAAGCGTATCCGCGCCGTGTTCCTCCACCACGTCGTTGGGGTCTACCACATTGCCGCGGGACTTGGACATTTTCTGCCCGTCTGGCCCCAAAATCAACCCCTGTGCCGAACGCTTGGCATACGGCTCATCGGTTGGCACCACACCGATGTCATACAGAAATTTGTGCCAGAAGCGACTATAAATCAGGTGCCTTGTCACGTGTTCCATCCCGCCGTTATACCAGTCTACGGGCAACCAGTATTTCAGCTTTTCGGGATCGGCAAGCGCGTTTTCGTTCATCGGGTCGATATACCGCAGGTAGTACCACGAGGAACCCGCCCATTGAGGCATTGTATCGGTTTCCCGTTTTGCGGGCGCGCCGCATTTGGGGCAATTGCAATTGACAAACGCCTCGATTTTGGCAAGCGGCGATTCCCCGCCCTCGCCCGGAGCAAAATTCTCCATTTTAGGCAGGCGCAACGGCAGCTCCTCATAAGGCACCGCCACCATACCGCAATGCTTGCAGTGTACAATCGGAATCGGCTCGCCCCAGTATCTCTGACGGTTGAACGCCCAGTCCTTCATCTTATAC
>CAKSPL010000256.1 GCA_934481325.1 uncultured Eubacteriales bacterium
TCAAAGGTTTTCGTTGTTGCGTCAGCCGCCCCGACGGACAGTGCCAGCACGGATGCCAGCATCAGCACAGCCAGGAGGCCTGCGAGGAATTTGCGCATTGCCAGAATCTCCTTGTGAAAATAAAATTGTAAAAATATTATATATTGCTTTTGAAAAAATGTCAAGACCGTTTACAGAATATCGTAACAGCCCCCGAGCCACCCCGTATGGGGTGGCTCGGGGGCTGTTACTTAAAATTCCTCCTCATTCGGGACGAGGGGCAGTTCCCAGTCCTGATCGGAAGTGGAGAGAATATCTGCGCCGCTGACGCGCATCGGTGCCGCAAGCGGCTTTTCGTAAATCTTTTTCATATGCAAAACCTCCTTACAGGTTACAGGTGGAAATAGGCAGCGGCGGCGTTGTAATAAACGGCAAAGCCACGGGCAAGCGTAATCAGCGCGCTGTCGTATTTGGCGGGTGCCGAGAGTACCGCATAAACGTAGCTCATCGGGCTATACGAAAGGGTAAAATCGCCGACCGTAAGAGTAACCGCCGTGCCGAAATCGGCAACGGTTTTGGCGGGCAGGTCAACGTACCATTTCCCGTTTTTCAGCGCGGGCGTCAGAGTTTTGCCGTCTGCGGTAAAGGTGTAATCCCCGATGTTCTTTCCTTCGGCAAGCGTGAAGTAATGGCGCACCATCACGGAGCTGTCCAACAGCATTGTGGAGCCGGCATAGGTCAGACCCTCGGGCAGGGAGCCGCTCTTTGCGGAGCGGAATTTGGTATCGGGTTGGAGAGCCGCGGCGGTGGCGTCAAGCGCGGTGCGCGTGTCATCCGCCAGCGTAATATCGCCCGTTCCGGTATAGTTGAAGTAGCCTTTTGCCAGCAATCCGTAATAGAGCATAGCCTCCACCACCGGAGCCGCATCCACATAATCCTTGCGGTGGGAAAGGAGATAGTTGGCATATTGCGTGACGGAGTAGGTGTAGGTTTTGCCGACCTCCGTGCCGCCACGCGTCAAACGGAAGGTGACGGGTTCCGCCATCTGTGCGGGTGCCACATCCACGGTAAACATCAGCATCGTGGTACCCCGAACCATTTTGCGGGTTGCATTTGCCAGCGGAATATCCACAGTCTTGCCGCCGGGCAGGGTAAAGCGCATTGCGGCGGTGCTGTCGGCAAGTACTTCATCGTTGAAAGTGAAATAGGAATTGATGCCGATGCGATCTCCGGGTGTCAGCGAAACACCTTCGGACTTGGCACCTGCGTTTTCGGTTTCGCCGCTTTCGGCAATCCCGGAGTAGGAGATGGAATAATAAGCGGAGGGGATCCATTCGCCGGTTTCATTGTCCCAACCGCGCACGATTACCTGATCGGCATAGACGTAGATGTAATAGCTCTGACTGCCGTCTTTGTGAACGCCGATGGGTTTGTCATAGCTGCTCCAAAGATATCCTACTGCCGCGGTGTTGAGAATGGTGGGCAGATTGCCGTCACGATAGTAGAGATTGCTCTCATCGTTCATATCCCAGTGGGTATGCCCGTTAAAGAACATAATCTCCGGGTAATCCTTGAAAATTTCTTGCAGGGCGGCGGTACTGTTTGCTTCCACACCCTCCCAGCCTTGCGCGTCAAGACTGCCGGACACCGTGTTTCTCATCGGCTGATGCAGGAATACAAAGGTCGGCTTGGAGGCGTTCTT
>CAKSPL010000257.1 GCA_934481325.1 uncultured Eubacteriales bacterium
GCGTAGAAGTGCGCATCCTGTATGACGATGTGGGCAGCATCGGGTTCATCGACCCCGGATTTATTGACCGAATGAAGGAAATCGGGGTAAAGTGCCGCGTTTTCAACTCGGTTGTTCCCTTTCTCAATCTGTTTATGAATAACCGCGACCACCGAAAAATCACCGTAATCGACGGAAAGGTGGGGTTTACCGGGGGCTATAATCTCGCGGATGAATACTTCAACCTCAAACACCCTTACGGATATTGGAAAGATACCGGGCTTCGTTTGGAGGGAGATGCCGTAAAAAGCCTGACGGGAATGTTTCTTGAAATGTGGAACGCGATGGAAAAAACGGATGAGGAATTTGACCGGTATCTGCTGGTATTCCCGTATACGCCAAACGAAAACGGTTTTGTACAGCCCTATGCCGACCGCCCGATGGACAACGAGCCGCTTTCCGAAAATGTATATCTGAATATGATTAAGGGTGCCACGGACAAGCTCTACGTTACCACGCCCTATCTGATTATCAGCGATGAGATGAACCGCGAGCTTTGCCTTGCGGCAAGGCGCGGCGTGGATGTGCGGATTGTTACCCCCGGCATCCCGGATAAAAAAATGATTTACCGCGTGACCAGGTCCTATTATACCGGACTTGTGCGCCACGGCGTGCGCATTTTTGAATACACCCCCGGATTCCTGCACGCAAAGCAAATGCTGTGTGACCACACCCTTGCCGCGGTCGGCACGGTCAATTTGGATTATCGCAGTCTGTACCATCATTTTGAAAACGGAGTGCTTTTTACCGGCTACCGTGCCGTTGATGATGTGGCGGCAGACTTTGAGGATTTGTTCCGCGCATCGGAGGATGTGAGCGAAAAATACAAAACAAAAAAGACTTCCCTGCGCCTGAGTCAATGCATCCTGCGCCTCCTGGCACCGTTGCTTTGACCCGGCAGAAAATATCCGAACTGCTCGTACTCCCGCCGGACATCCTCATAAAAAGCACCCCCATATGGGGGTGCTTTTTATGATTTGGTTAATATGATTTCGCCGTTCCGTTCCGTCACTTCAAGCACGTCG
The DNA here is from genome assembly GCA_934481325.1 of uncultured Eubacteriales bacterium. GTDB lineage: Bacteria > Bacillota > Clostridia > Oscillospirales > CAG-272 > Firm-07. The sequence goes on from CAKSPL010000257.1 coordinate 1,065, forward strand.
GTGGCATCAATCCCCCATGCGTTGCGAATAGCAACCGGTAAAACAATTCTCCCCAATTCGTCTACTGTTCTGAAATATTTCTCCTGCATTTTTCTCTCCTCTTTCTAACGGAATCAGCGGTGAAGTTATCCCGTCAGGATTACTATAGCATACGGCACTGTCGAACATTGTCGAAATATGGAAAGAAATAAAAAAATTCCGGGGAAAATTTCCCCGGAATTTGAATCGGATCGAATCAGATATTTTGAAGCACCGCCTCCATAATGGCGCAAACCTTTTCCTGTTTTTCCGGCGAAAGGCGATTGATTCTTTCCGTCAGGGCACCGTTTCTCGCCGTGCCACTGCGCGGAATCACATCACAGAACAAATCATCGGCGGAGCAATCCAGCACGCGGGCAATTGCTACCAGCTTGTCGGTTTTCGGAAAGCTGACCCCGCGCTCGATGTCGGAGAGATAATTGCAGGATATATCCACAGACTCCGCAAATTTCTCCTGCGTATAGCCGTGCTCTCTCCTCAGCTTTCGGATTCGTGCGCCGATTTTTTGATTGATCGTTTTATCGTCCATAACATCCTCCCGGAAGCACCGTAATACTTCGTTATGACCGTT
>CAKSPL010000258.1 GCA_934481325.1 uncultured Eubacteriales bacterium
GAATTATGCCGCATTTTCGTCACGCTGAAAGAGCTGCTCGGCACCTGGGAGGAGAACGCCGCGCGCTTTGCCGCAGGGCAGACCGTGACCGGGCGGGTGCGCAGTATCGAATCCTACGGCATTTTCGTGGAGCTGGCACCGAACCTGGCGGGACTGGCGGAATTGCGCAACAACGCAGGGCAACCGGTGCGCACCGCCGTAGGTGACCTTGCCGCAGTCTACATCAAAAGCATCCTGCCCGAGCGAATGAAGGTGAAGCTGGTGATTGTGGACTCCGCATCCTCTCCCGAATTTCCGATGCCGCCGAAATATTTCGTGGATACCAACGCCACCGCACATCTTACTTATTGGAAGTATTCCCCCGCCGCCTGCACGCGATTGATCGAGACCGTGTTCTGAAAACCAAAAAGGACTGCCGCTGTGCGGCAGTCCTTTTTTATTCCACGGTCATCATTTTGATGGTATCGGTATTGCCGGAGCTACCGTTGGGCGCGCCGCCCGTCACCACGATGCTGTCTCCCTTTTGCAGGTGGAATGCCTCCTTTGCAGCGCGAAGTGCGTGATAGAACAGCACGTCGGTGGAATTGAATTTTTCGCTGAGTACGGGCAACACTCCCCACGAAAGTGCCAGCTTGTAAAAGACCTTACGGTTGGTTGCCATACCGAGAATATCCGCCGGCGCGCGGAATCTGGAAACCATACGCACCGTCATCCCGGACATAGAGGTTACCACAATCGCCTTGGCACCAATGTCAATTGCCATCCCGCAGGTGGCGTGGGAAATGGCGTCCACTTTGTTTTTGATTTTGAAATCGTGATGCGCACGGAATTGCTCGCCGTAGGGAATGTGCTTTTCGGTTTCCTCCACGATTTCCGCCATCGTGCGCACGGTTTCCACCGGATATTTCCCTGCCGCGGATTCGCCCGAGAGCATCACGGCACTGGTTCCGTCGTACACTGCGTTTGCCACATCGGAAATCTCGGCTCTGGTCGGGCGCGGATTATGAATCATAGATTCCAGCATTTCGGTTGCCGTAATCACCCGCTTGCCGAGCAGGCGGCATTTGGTGATGAGGTGCTTTTGCGTGGCAGGCAGCTCTACAAACGGAATTTCCACGCCGAGATCCCCCCTGCCAATCATAATGCCCTCGCACTCCTCGCAGATTTCTTCAATATTTTCAATACCTGCGCGATTCTCGATTTTGGCAATGACGTCGATCCCCTCCCCGCCGTTTTCGGCAAGAAAGGTCTTGAGATCCACCAGATCCTGCTTGCGGGAAACGAAAGACGCGGCAATAAAGTCCACCTCGTTGCGGATGCCGAAGAGCAAATCCTCTTTGTCTTGCTCGCTGAGATAAATCTGATTCAGAATCTTACCGGGAAAGCTCATACTTTTGCGGTCGGAAAGATCGCCCCCCGCCAGCACCCGGCAGCGGACGTCGGTTTCGGTGGTACCAAGAACTTCAAAAATTACCAACCCGTTGTTGACCAAAATCCGGTCACCCACCGAAAGGTCCTTTGCCATCCCCGGGTAATTGACGTTGACCATCGTGTTATCCCCTTCCACGGGATTGGCGGTAAAGGTAAATTCATCACCGTCGCAAAGATGGATTTTCCCGCCACGGAAGTTGACGATGCGGTACTCGGGGCCTTTAGTATC
>CAKSPL010000259.1 GCA_934481325.1 uncultured Eubacteriales bacterium
CTCTGCTTTTGCATCTTGCCGCGGAAAATACCGCCAAGCCCCAGCACGGCAAACGCAAAGATATAGTCAAGAAAGATTACCGCAAGCACTGACTGCCAGGTGGTGACATAGGAAAGGTTTTTCAGCCCCAACAGCTGTTGAAGCACCGCGAAGGAAAGCCCCGCGCCCATTCCCCACGCCAGCCCGTACCGATAAGCAATCAGCACGATGGGGAACATAGAAGCCAGTGTGACCGAGCCGCCGTACGGCAGATCGGCAATCTTGAAGATGCTGAGTACCACCGCCGCCGCGACCAGCAGTGCGGATTCGACCAGCTTTTTGGTGTTTTCTGTTTTGGTTTGCATAAAAATGCCTCCTTGAAAAAATTTTGCCGCACGGAAATCTCCGTGCGGCAAACAGATTTTCAAGATCTCTTCCCTACGCCGGCATTATCCGTATCAGGTGTAAGGGTTCGGGCAGTTACCCGTCTCAGCCGCCCTGTGGCAGCACCCCCGATTTCTATGCGGTTTTCGGGTAGAGTATAAACCAAAAGACTTTCCTTGTCAAGAGGTTTTGCGAAATTTGTCAAAAATCAGACTGCGGCAGGCTCCCGCACCTGTGCCACTGCTTCCTTTTTCGCCTGATCGGCGGCGGCAACCTCCTGCATTTCCTTTGCCTCGGTGGCGGTTTTATTGACCTCCTCCGGGGTCTTATAAGTAGGAACGGTGGCGCGGATGGCACTATAAACCGCCTCCGGCGTGCCGTCCTCGCCCGCTTTGCGAAGCAGCTTCAGATTTTCCTCCATCTGCGCCCGGGTAAGCGCACGATCGTGCTCCACGAAAATCATATCATTGTCGGTTTTGGTCAGATTTTCGTTTTTCATCAAAAGCTCTTCATAGAGCTTTTCTCCGGGGCGCAAGCCGATTTCCACAATGTCGATATCCTGATACGGAATATAGCCCTCCATCCGGATCATACTTTCCGCAAGATCCAAAATCTTGACGGGCTTGCCCATATCCAACACGAAAAGCTCGCCGTTTTCCGCCATCGCACCCGCCGCCAGGACCAGCTGAACCGCCTCGGGAATCGTCATAAAATACCGGATGATACGCTTGTCCGTCAGCGTAACGGGGCCGCCCTTTTCAATCTGCTTGCGGAACAACGGAATCACGGAGCCGTTGGAGCCCAACACATTTCCGAAGCGCACTGCGGCAAATTCGGTTTTGCTGTCCGTGCGGCACTGAATCACCATCTCGCAAAGACGTTTGCTGGCACCCATCACATTTGTGGGGTTTACCGCCTTGTCCGTGGAAATCAACAGAAATTTCTCCGCACCGTATTTTTCCGCCAGATTGGCACAGTTGTAGGTTCCGAATACGTTGTTTTTGATTGCCTCACAGGGGCTGTGCTCCATCAACGGCACGTGCTTGTGCGCCGCCGCGTGAATCACAATCTGCGGGCGCACCGCGGCAAAAATATCTTCCATCCGCTTTGCGTCTCTGACAGAGGCAATAATCACTTCCAGATTCAGCTGATTGCAATACTTCCGAATCAGCTCCTGCTGAATATCGTAGGCATTGTTCTCGTAAATATCCACAATCACCAGCTTCGCCGGTCTTTGCTTGGCAATCTGACGGCAAAGCTCCGAGCCGATGCTTCCGCCGCCGCCCGTTACC
>CAKSPL010000260.1 GCA_934481325.1 uncultured Eubacteriales bacterium
CAACATAGCCGCTTTTGCGCGCATTGTCGATAATGCCGGTGCGCGTTGCCTCGGTGCCGAGCTCCAACCCTTCAAAAATGGCGCGATACTCCTCCGCGTCATCACTCCCCACCGTGTCCTCGGCGGCGGCTTTTTCCTCACGGAACGGATTTTTGAGATAGTTGTTCAGCGTTTCAATCGTATAATGCTTTGGCGGGGTGGTTTCCTTTTCCCGCGGGGCAAATGCGATGTTGACCGCGTCTCCTTTGGAAAGACGCGGCAGAACCTTATCCTTTTGCGCGGCATCGTCATATTTCATCCACCCCTGCTCGGTAATAACCAGACCTTTGAGCACAAATTCTTCCAAATCCCCCACCGCAATGGTGATTTCGGTTTTCTCCGCAAGGCAAGCCTCCGCGCAGAAAACCGCCACAAAACGGCGGAAAACCGTGGCATAGACCTTGTTTTCCTTTTCGGAAAGGTCGCCCTTTTTGGGGATTTTATAGGTTGGCGTGAGCGCGGAGTGGGATTCAATCTTGCTGTCATCAAAAATCTTTTTGGAATCCTTGAAGCGCACGGGGTAACCGATTTTTGCCACCTCGCCGATAATTCTCCGCATTTTGTCCTTTTCGGCGGTGGCAAGATACTCCGAATTGGTACGGGGATAGGTCAGATACCCTTTTTCGTACAACCCCTGAATAATTTCAAGGCTTTCCGCCATCGACATCTTGTATTTCTTGCCAAGGACGTTCTGCAATTTGGAAAGCGAATAGAGCTTGCCCGGGTACAATTCGTCTTTTTTGCGCTTTACCGCCGTAACCACGGCACCCGTTTCATTGTATTTGCGGCAAAGCTCCTCCGCGTTTTTCCGTTCCTTTTCTTCAAACTTGCGCTTACTGGTCAGCTCCACGGTTTCGCCGTTTGTTTTTTCCGCACTGACCAATGCCAGATACTTGCCCGGCACAAAGTTGCGGATGGCGAGATCCCGGTCATAGATTGCGCGCACAATCGGCACAATCACGCGCCCCACGCGAAGAAGCGACCCGCATTTGAGCGTGGCATACCGCGTCAGATTCACGCCGAAAAGCCAATCGATATAAGTGCGGGCAAAGCCTTCATTGGCAAGATTTTCGTACTCGGTTTCGTCCTTGAGATCCCGGAGTGCATCCGCTACGGTCTGCGGAGTCTGATCGGGCAACCACAGCCGTTTGAAGTTCTTTTTGCTTTTCAATGCGTGACTGACGCAGATGCGCACAATAATCTCGCCCTCACGATCCGCGTCTCCCGCGTTGACCACGGTATCCACATCCGGGCGGTTGCACAGAGCTTCAATCGTGTGAAACTGTTTAACCACGCCGGCATCCGGCTGTTTTTTGTCCCGCTCGCGGCGCAATTCAAAGGTAAAATGCTCCGGGATGCAGGGCAAGCCGTCCATCGTCCAGCGTGCGGGGGTATCGCTTTTCTTTCCCTGATAGGTTTCGATATCGGAGAGTGAAAACAGATGCCCGAATGCCCAGGTAATCAGGTATCCGTTTCCCTCCATATACCCGTCACGCCGCACCATCTGACCGATGCCCGCCGCAATATTCCGGGCGAGGCTCGGTTTTTCGGCTATAAGCAGAATCAAAGAATCCCCTCCCGGAATTTTTCTGAAAAAATAAAACCATAC
>CAKSPL010000261.1 GCA_934481325.1 uncultured Eubacteriales bacterium
TATCCGCCGAACAGGTTTTCCAGGCACACCTTTACCCCGGTGCGCTTGGCGGCGGGTATCAGTGCGCGGTAAATCTACATATTGCAGGGGATTTCCTTTTCCTTGGTGGAACGCGTGACCGGATGCACCACCACGGCGGGGCAACCCAGAAATTTCGCCACCTCCAGCGATTTTTCGGTTGCCATAATCAGATATTGGTTGATGTCCTCCCTGTCCTTTACAAACATCGGAAAGGGACCGTGCATTTGCGCAAAGCGGATGCCGTATTTTTCCGCCGCCGCTTTGATGGGTGCGTAATAGGCGAGCAATTCCTCTACGCTCTGGTCAAAAAACGGGGTCAGCTCTCCTTTCGGGATGCAGGCGGCGGGCAGGTGGTTGTCGATATTGTAATCCACCGCTTCAAAGCCGCACTCTTTGATAAAGCGAAAGCTCCCCTCCGGGTCGCTTTCATTCCACCAGCAGGCGGTCTGTACGCTGATTTCCAGCATTTGATTCTCCTCCGTAAGGTCTTATTGCGCGGCTCCCCGCGCTATGCACATTATATCGGTTCCCCCGCACGGATTTCAAGCAAAAAACCGATTTTTTGGGACTATTGCACACTTTTTTCGGAAAACTGCCCCGATTGCGCCCCTGTCCGCCGCCGGAAAGGGGCGTTTTTTGGCTGTTTTGCCCAAAATTCCGGTACATTGCCGCCCGGACATTGCCGCCCCGGGAGAAACCCGTGGGTGGGGGATTCGCTTTTTTGCAATTCCGCTTTCGGCGGGCTTTTTCCGGTTGCGGCTCCCGCCGCCGCGGGGGGCCGTTCCGCCCCCCGCGGCGGCGGAATCGCTCGGCTCGCGCTCTGCGGCGGCGGAAATGCCCCGCCCCCGCTCCATCGCGGCGGTGAATTTGCCCGGTTCACGCTCTGCCACAGGCGCGGCATCGTTGCCGCTTTCCGCGCCTCCGCCGCGCCCTCTTGACAAAACGCGAAAAAAGGGATATAATGTTGACGCATCAAACGAAACACGATTCGGCGGGGCGCGACCCCGCTGCCGCGGCTCTCCCGGCGGGTTCCCCCGCTGTAATAGGACTGCCGCGGAGATGAGGAAAGCGCGGTGAAAATCCGCCGCAACACCCATTACCGTGAGGCTCCTGCCGCAGTCGGAATGCTCATCGTCTCGTGATGCGAAACCGTTCCCGGGTGGTGGGGAGTGGGCTCGGCTTTTGCGTTGCGGTTCCGGCAACGCCCTTTTGCCGTCCGCTCCCCGCAGGCCACGCGGTCTTGGGGAGCGTTTTCTTTTCGCTTTGTTGTAAAAAACAAAGAAAAAGAGGTCAAAACAATGAGAAAAACATCTTGGATTCGTTCCGCGTTATTGGTGCTTCTGGCAATGCTGATGATCTTTGCCGTCATTTCCTGTGCAAAGCAGGAGATGCCGAACGATCAGCCGAACAACGAAACGCCGAAAAACGAGCAAACAACCAACGAAACGCCGAAAAACGAGCAAACAACCAACGAAACGCCCAAAGAAGTAGAGAAAAAAGGCGCGTGGGAAAGTGCCACCTATCTTACCGATAAAGAATTCGGCACCGGCGCGAAAACGCTCAAGGTCACGGTAAAAGCCGATGATCAGTCGATCGTGTTCACCATCCACTCCGACAA
>CAKSPL010000262.1 GCA_934481325.1 uncultured Eubacteriales bacterium
CCTGAAGCCCGTAGGAAGGGCTGGTAGCGTGAAATTCCTCCGTGGTTTCGGTTTTTTCGATATTGACAAATTCCCCCACCGTATTGGAGGCAAGATTGCCCGAAATCAACACCAAAAGCAACATCAGCAGAAATCCGAGCAAAATATTCATCAGGGGGCCCGCAATCACAATCAGAATCCGTTGCCAGACCTTTTTGTTGCCGAATGCCACCGGAGAGTCGGACTCCTCGTCCTCCCCTACCATACTCACATATCCGCCGATCGGAAGGGCGCGGATAGAATAGTCCGTATCGTATTTCTTGCCCTTGCGCGAGAAGATTTTCGGCCCCATCCCGATCGAAAATTCGTGGATTCCGACCCCGCACGCGCGGGCGCAGAGATAATGCCCCAGCTCGTGAATCATCACCAGCAAGCCGAACACCAAAAGTGCCAGCAGGATATAGAGAAAAGTCATAGCTTCTCCTTTCAGATCAGGGAAATTGCGCACTCACGCGCCAGTCGGTCAACCTCCAAAAGTTCTTTTACGGTTTTGGCAGACCCGGCAAAGCTACACCGGTCACAAACCTTGCCAACCAGCTCCGCAATCTGTAAAAATCCGATTTTTTCTTTTAAGAACGCATCAACTGCCACCTCGTCGGCGGCATTGAGAACGGCAGGCATTCCGCCGCCCGCCGAAAACATTTCTCCGGCAAGGTCAAGTAGCGGAAAAACCTCTCTGTCAGGTGCGGCAAAGGTCATTTTGCCAACGGAAATCAAGTCTAACTCCGGAATTACCGCCGCACAACGCTCGGGGGCTGTCAGGGCGTATTGCACGCAAAGCCGCATATCGGGAACCGACATCTGTGCGATGATGCTGTTATCAATATATTCCACCATAGAATGGATCATACTTTCCCGGTGGATTACCACCTCGATTTTTTCGGCAGGAACCGAAAAAAGGTGCGCCGCTTCTATCACCTCAAAGCCTTTGTTCATCATAGTAGCGGAATCCACGGTGATTTTTGCTCCCATCTGCCAGGTTGGGTGAGCAAGCGTATCTTTGACGGTAACATCCGCAAGCTCCCGACGTTTTTTTCCGAAAAAGGGACCGCCGGAGGCAGTGAGAATCAGCTTTTTGATTTCTTTTCCCGCACCTGCGCGGAGTGCCTGAAATACGGCGGAGTGTTCGCTGTCTACCGGTGTGATGCGCCTGTGATGCGCCTTTGCGGTAGTAAGCACGGGTGCGCCCGCAATCACCAATGATTCTTTATTGGCAAGTGCCAGGTCTTTGCCGGATTCCAGTGCCGCGAGCGACGGGAGAAGCCCTGCTTTGCCGAGAATGGCATTGACCGCAAAGTCCGCCTCGGTTTCCCGGATCATTTCGCACACACCGTTCTCACCGGAAAATACGCGGATGTCGGTATCGGCAAGTGCAATTTTCAATCGTTCTGCCGCCGCACCGTCCGCCATCGCAATAGCCTTGACGCGCAGGGCGCGCGCCTGCTCCTCTACCCGCTTGTCATTCCGATTTGCCGCAAGACCGAGCACCGGATATCCGGAGCGCACTGCCACGTCGATTGCCTGCTCTCCCACGGAACCGGTGGAGCCGAGAACAAGTAATTTCTTTTCCATCATCCAACCACAAA
>CAKSPL010000263.1 GCA_934481325.1 uncultured Eubacteriales bacterium
CTTTGATTCCGATGATAATAACTGAGAGGAGATAAAGAGATATGGCAAATAATGAATTTGATTCAATAAAAATCGGTCTTGCATCTCCCGAAATGATCCGTGAGTGGTCTTACGGCAAGGTCACCAAACCCGAAACCATCAACTACCGCACGCTGAAGGCGGAGGTCGGCGGGCTTTTCTGCGAGCGCATCTTCGGGCCTACCAAGGACGGCGCGTGTATGTGCGGGAAATATAAAAATTCCCACGTCACGCCTCAGCCCCGCGACAAAGCGCACAAGTGCGAAAAGTGCGGTGTGGAAATCACCACGAAAAAGGTGCGCCGTGAGCGGATGGGTCACATTGAGCTTGCCTGCCCCGTGTCGCATATCTGGTATTTCAAGGCGGTGCCGTCCCGGATGGCGCTGGTGCTGAACATTTCCCCCAAACAGTTGGAGCACGTGCTGTATTTTGCCGAGCAGGTTGTGCTGGATCCGGGCATTACGCCCCTCCAGCGCGGCGAGGTGCTGGGGGAAGCGGCATACGCTACCGCCCGCGAAATGTACGGAAACGAATTCCGCGCCGGTATGGGTGCGGAAGCCGTGCGGGAATTGTTGGCTTGCACCGGGCTTGACGAGGAGCAGTGCCACCGCCGGGTGGAATTGTTCCGCCTGCTTGACCGGATGCATAAGCTGGACGACGCAGAAACCCTGACCGAGGAAGAAAAGGAAGAACTGGCGGCACTCCGTGAGGCGGAGCCGCAGTATCTTGCCGAGGCGGACGCCTTGTCCAAAACCGGCATTGCCGCTCTTTCCGAGCAGCTCAAAGCCGAGCTTCTCGTGACCTCCGGTCAGAAAAAAATGCGGATTATCAAACGGCTGGAGGTTGTGGAGGCATTCCGCAAGTCCGGCAACCACCTCGAATGGATGGTATTGGATGTTCTTCCGGTTCTCCCGCCCGACATCCGCCCGATGACACAATTGGACGGCGGACGCTTTGCTTCGTCCGACCTCAACGAGCTGTATCGCCGCGTGATTGCCCGCAATAACCGCTTGAAGAAGCTGATGGAAATCCGCACGCCGGAAATCGTTGCCCGCAACGAAAAACGGATGTTGCAGGAGGCTGTGGACGCGCTGATTGATAACGGTCGCCGCGGCAAACCCGTCACCGGCCCTTCCAATCGCACGCTGAAATCCCTTTCCGAGATGCTGCGAGGCAAGCAGGGGCGTTTCCGCCAGAACCTGCTCGGCAAGCGCGTGGACTATTCCGGCCGTTCGGTTATCGTGGTCGGTCCGAATCTGAAAATCTATCAGTGCGGACTGCCGCGTGAAATGGCACTGGAGCTGTTCAAGCCTTTCGTAGTCAAGAGACTGACCGAAATGATGAAGGCAACCAACATCCGCGAGGCACAGAAGAAGATTGAGCGCGCGTACCAGCACCCCGAGGTGTGGGACGCACTGGAAAACGTCATCAAGGAGCATCCGGTGCTTCTGAACCGCGCACCGACTCTGCACCGCCTGTCCATTCAGGCGTTTGAGCCTGTGCTGGTGGACGGCAGAGCCATCAAGCTCCACCCGCTGGTCTGCTCGGCATTCAACGCCGACTTTGACGGTGACCAGATGCCTGTCCACGTGCCGCTGTCCGC
>CAKSPL010000264.1 GCA_934481325.1 uncultured Eubacteriales bacterium
TGTAGGTTCATCGGGCACAGTCCCTCGCCTACTCTTGATGATGCGGTTACAGTATATCACATTTCCTCTCCTTTTGCAAGAGGAATGTCAAATATTTATAAAAAATCAGCGGAAAGCACAGAAAATGCCCGTTCCGGCACACCGGAACGGGCATTGTTCACTCAAAAATCTGAAAAGCCTTGACAACGCCATAGGATGCCAGCGTCATAATCACGCCCGCAATCATCACGCCAATCAGTGCGGAAAAGAACGCCTTCCAGCGGTTCATCCCGATGACGGAAGCCACCAGTGACCCCGTCCACGCGCCGGTTACCGGCAACGGAACCGCCACAAACAGTGCTACCCCCCAGAAGGAGAATTTTTCAATCTTTCCGCGGTTTTTCTCCGCCTTTTTCATCAGCCATTCGCCGATTTTGGCAAAAAACTTCACACGGGATTTCTGCATCCAGCCGATAATCTTCTGAATAAACAGCAGAATAAACGGCACGGGAATCATATTACCGAGTACCGCCAACAGGTAATTCTGCCACCACGGCAGCCCTAACCACGCGCCCAGCGGAATTGCCCCGCGCAATTCGATAATCGGAAACATCGCACAAATCAGCACGCCGAAATGCGCGCCGAGTGTGTCTACGAAAAATGTTTTGATTGCTTCTGCCATTATTCTGCTCTCCGCTTGTGTTTTAATGTATTATACACAAAAAATCCGCTTCTGTCAAGCACCGACGCCAAAGTTGAATTTCCCGCCGAGCACCGCAAAAATCACAATCAGGGACGCCGCAATCAGCAACAGTGCCGTTACCGTGACCACAACCGTGCGGACAACATTTCGCCCGCCCGTTTCTGCCACGGGTCCTTCCCCCTCTTCGCCCCCCGCGGTTTCTGCCACGCTACGCGGCAAAAGCCCGGTGCGGCGCAACGCAACGGATAGGTTTTTATAAAGCAACAGTACGATTCCGGCATTCAGAACCGACTTTACCAGATTGAACGGCAGCAACAGCTTCGGAATCAGCGCGGCAACCTCGCTTACGGTCACTCCCATATAGTACGGTGTGATGATGAGATTGGCAAGAATCATCACGCCGGTTGCCGCAAATACACCGGTCAGCAATCCGAGCAATGCCCCGGAGAGCTTCTTGAAATTGCGATAAATCAGCGTGGTGGTTACACTGAACGAAAGACTGCCGAGAATATTCATCACCAAACCGTATATGCCTGTATCCGACACCGTAATAAATTCCAGAAACGGCACCAGCACAGAAAGCGCAACGGCAGACAGCGGTCCGAAAAACAAACCGCACAGCGTAATCAGTGCATCCTTGATATCCAAGGTCAGAAAAGTGACGCGGATATGCACTATCAGCATCACGGCATATGCCATAGCACCGAACATTGCGATGGTTACAATGCGGCGCAGTTTCCGATCGGAACGGGTTCTCATATCAATTCCTCCTTACAAACACATCGGCAAAGTGCCGACCGTGATTTATCGGAAGAGGCAGAGAAACAAAAAAGCCCGCGCAAAAAAGGCGGGGCTTCCCTTTTTTCTGTATCTTCTCCCATCCGGACTTTACCGTCGGTCAGAGAATCGCACTC
>CAKSPL010000265.1 GCA_934481325.1 uncultured Eubacteriales bacterium
CGGTTCGGCGTGGCACAGAAGGAAAAAATCAAACAGCTGTCGGGCAATATCGATGTGCTGACGCTCACGGCAACGCCGATTCCGCGCACGCTGAATATGGCAATGAGCGGCATCCGGGATATCTCCATTCTGGATGAGGCACCGGGGGATCGGTTGCCGGTGCAGACCTATGTGCTGGAACACGACGACCTGGTGATCCGCGAGGCAATCCGGCGTGAGCTTCGCCGTGGCGGGCAGGTGTTTTACCTGCACAATTCGGTGGAAACCATCCACGAGATTGCGGCAACGCTCTCGCGCGAGATTCCGGAGGCGCGCATTACCGTGGCGCATGGGCAGATGGACAAAGACACGCTGGAGCGCATATGGAGCGATATGGTAGCGGGCGAGATTGATATTTTGGTCAGCACCACCATTATTGAAACCGGTATCGACGTGCCGAACGCCAATACGCTGATTGTGGACTGTGCGCACCGTTTGGGTTTGTCGCAGCTTCACCAACTCCGCGGGCGTGTGGGGCGTTCGCCGCGGCGGGCATACGCGTATTTCACCTATCCGCGCGGGCGTGCGCTCAATGAAATTCAGCAAAAACGGCTGGAAGCCCTGCGGGAATATGCCGAATTCGGCGCGGGCTTCCGGATTGCACTCCGCGATCTGGAATTGCGCGGTGCGGGGAACCTCCTCGGTGCCGAACAGCACGGGCATTTGGACGCCATCGGTTATGAGCTGTATGTAAAGCTCCTCAACGAGGCGGTGCTGACCGAACGGGGGCAGACGGTAGTCGAAAAGCCGGAGTGCGTGGTGTCGCTTTCCTTTGACGCGTGCCTGCCGGATTCCTACGTGCACGCCGCTTCTCAGCGTATGGCTCTTTATAAGCGCATTTCCCTGATTGAGACCAGGGAGGATTTGGACGATATGGCGGACGAACTGCTTGACCGCTACGGGGAATTGCCGCGCGCGGCGGAAAATCTCCTGAAAATCGCCCGCATCCGGTCACTTGCAAGGGATTGCGGAATCACACAAATCAGGCAGGACGGTGCGGACGTTCAGATTATATCTCCGAATATGGAGGTGGAAGTCTGGATGACTCTTTCCGACGCCTTCCCCGGGCATTTGCGGATGATGCTTTCGGGTGCGCCGTATATCCGGTATCACATTGCAAAAGGGGAGGATCCGCTTGCCTTTTTGCAGTCGCTTTTTGAAAAATAACGGGATACGGTATGCGAAAAAGGCAAAAACACCCCCGCCCGAGGCGGAAAAAGCAAAAGAGAGGAAACGGTATGAAAAAAATTCTTTGCGGCGGCGTGCTGTTGTTGCTTTCCCTGTGCCTCCTGTTTTCGGGATGCGCCGCACACGGCAAAACGATGATGAAGGCGGGTAAAACCGAAATCTCGGTCAATGTGTTTTCGCTTTATCTGTCAAGAATGAAGGGTGACCTCGGGCGCGCGGGGCTTTCCGTGAACGACGAGAGCTTTTGGGCAAGCTATGTTTCCACCGATAATACCACTTACGCCAAGTACTATACCGATCAGGTGCTGGAAGGACTCCGCCGCATCGCGGCGGCACTGA
>CAKSPL010000266.1 GCA_934481325.1 uncultured Eubacteriales bacterium
TTTTTGCTGGATACGAACGGGTGCCACCCGGTGGGAAATCCCGGCGCGCCCGAGGAAGGTCTGACCCCGGACAACCCGGATTTCGACAAGCTGGAACACCGCAACCGCATTGCAAAGGATCAGATGGATTGGTACAAAAGGACGGCAGACGGTGTGAGAAACGCCGTATTTTTGCACATTGCGCCGCATATTTTTCTCACGGCACTGAAGGAACGCTATGGCTACTGCCCCGGCAAAGATATTTACCTTGATGGGAAGGACTGCGGACAGTACGTCGAGCAGATGAGGGAAGCGGATTTTACCGACCCCGACGGCACATTTTTTGAAATTCTGAAAAAGAACAACTGCGCCGCCGTATTTGCCGGTCATCAGCACAAAAACAATATGATTTTGCGGGATTATCAGGGGGTCACCCTCGGCTACGGGCAAAAAACCGGATTCTGCACCTATTGGTCACCGGGTGCCACGGGCGGCACCCTGCACGAAATCACTGCAGACGGGCAGTTTTCCAGCCGGCATATCACGCGCGGCTGACAAAGCCCACGACTTGACGAGGCATCTCCGCGCGTTTGACGGAGCATCCTACGCAATTGATGGGTATTTTGCGCGTTTGGCGGGTATTTTGCATATTTGGTGAGACATTCTACGCGTTTGGCAAAGCGTCTCGCGCGCTTGATAAAATTTTGCGCGTTCAACGAGGCATCCCGTGCGCAATCGGCAATTTTTGCAATTTTTAATGGCGGAAACTTGCAATTTTTGAAAAAGGAATTGCATTTTTCCGCTGTTTATGTTATACTGTAATATATATTTCCTTTTTGGGGAGGATGTTTTATGGCGGATATGGATTTTACGGGGTTCAGCCTGCTTTATCCCAATGCGGAAAGCAAAACCGCGCACGATTCGGGTGCCGACAAGCCGAAAATTGACGAATTTACCTTGGAGGAGCTGGGACTTGCGGAAGTGTTGCCCCTCAAAAACTCCCGCATTTCGGATTTCATCACCGGAGATCCGGAAGTCATCCGTTACCGGCAGGCGGTGTTCGGTGACCTGCTTGCCCACGAGGAGCTGAGCCACACCTTTGCCAAGCTGATGCCGGTGCTTTTCGATATTATGGAGCTGCGGCGGCTGGAAAGCGACAGCGGTGACACGGCGGACTATCTTTCGGCGATGACCGAAATCGAACTGTATATTTCCAGCATCGACATCCTGTATGAGGGCATCTGCAAGAGCGGCTCTCACTATGACAGCGCGGCGTTTTCCGGGCTGTCGGCACGCATTGCCGAGCTGGTGGAAAGCGATTACTACGCCGAGCTGAACGAACGCCTCACGGAGCTGACCAATCGTGTGCGCGAAATCAAAAGCGTAACCATCGGGGTCAATCTCGACGCACAGCTCCGCCCGAAGGAAGCCGGGGTGCTTTCCATCAATCCGGAGTTTTTCCATTCCGGGGATACCCTGCAAAAAATCCTGCATCTCAATTTCAAGGATGACGGCTACACCTGCATTGCGCGCCTGACACCTTTCGGCAAAA
>CAKSPL010000267.1 GCA_934481325.1 uncultured Eubacteriales bacterium
AAACAATAAAATTTGTTACATTCTTTCTGAAACGAGGGCTGAAAAACCGTTCGTTTTCCGGTTGTTGTGCCACACTGTAAAGCAGAAAATAACCAACGGAGAAAAGCCCCACCATAAAGCCCATATAGTAATTGCAAAGGGCCGTCAGCGAAAATGCCGCCGTATAAATGCCGCATTTTCCGGTAAGAATCATTTGCTCCAAGCCAAACACGAGAATCGGAAGAAGAATCAACGCATCGGTCCACATCAGGTTGTGTCCGAGTGCCACAGCGTAACCGCACAATGCATATGCGGCGGACAGAGAAAGCGTAAACAAACGTGGGAGCCGGGGGTTCTTTTTTTCAAGATAAAAATACATAGCGGCACCGGAACAACCCGCTTTGAGGAAAAGAACCAGGGTAATTGCCGCAATCATCCGTTGCTTCGGAAACAAAAGAATCAAAAGAGTAAAGGGGCTGGCAAGATAGTAAGCAAAAATGCCGAGAAACTCTCCGCCGAGCGAGCGGGAAAGCGTGTAAAATAGACTGCCTTCTCCCCGCACTGCATTCCACAGTCCTTCATAAAACCAAAGATACTGACCGGAAAGATCCAGCACCGAAACCGACTTGTCCCCAAACGGAGCAAAGCCCGAAAAAGAGTAAGAGGCAAACAGCAGAATCGCAGGCAGGAGGAATGCGACAAGCAGCCATTTCCGGCGGGAAACAAATCCCGAAAAGCGTGCCAAAATCGGTTTCATTTTTTGTTTTCCGGCACAAGCAGGCGGCGGATGGCGTTTTCCAGCTTCACGCGGTCTGTTTCCACCTCACGCCCGCACTTGACGCAGGCAATGCGGCAAACACTGCCGACCCGAAGGATTTTCAGCGTCTTTCCCCCGCAAGGGTGTGGCTTTTTCCATTCCGCAAGCGAACCCGGCACCAGCTTCAGAATCTGCATTCCGGTACTCCTTTCGCAAAAGATATACAGCATAATTATAACACATTTTGCCGGGAAAGTAAATAGTTTTTATATTTTTGCAAAGATCGGCAAAAACATTTGACGCGCGCGAAAAAATGTGTTATACTATTGTATATTTATATTGGGCTTTTTTGCCGGAAAGGGGTTCGGATGATTATTCTCGGTGTTGATCCGGGGCTTGCGATTGTCGGTTGGGGTGTTGTGGACTATACCCGCGGCAGATTTACCGTTCTCGGTTACGGTTCCATTCAGACGCCGGCGGGCACCAGAACCGAAGCAAGATTGCTTCAGATTTACCGCGAGCTGGACGCAATCATCCGGAAATACCGCCCGGAGGAAATGGCAGTAGAAGAACTGTTTTTTACCAATAACATCACTACGGGTATCCGCGTGGCGGAAGCGCGCGGTGTGGTTCTTCTTTGCGGCGAGGCACACGGCGTGCGCCTTGCGGAATACACCCCGATGCAGGTCAAGCAGGCGGTGGTGGGCTACGGCAAGGCGGAGAAAAAACAGGTGATTGCAATGGTCACCTCCATTTTAAGACTCAAAGCCCCCCCGAAGCCTGATGACACGGC
>CAKSPL010000268.1 GCA_934481325.1 uncultured Eubacteriales bacterium
ATCGTACACTCTATGGCGCACCCGCTCGGTGCCCTGTATGACACCCCGCACGGTGTGGCAAATGCCATTATCCTGCCTACCGTGATGGAATACAACGCCCCCGCTACCGGTGAGAAATACCGGAATATTGCCAAGGCGATGGGAGTTTCCGGTGTGGATGAAATGACACTGGAGGAAGCGCGGACCGCGGCAATCAACGCTGTGAAAAAGCTCTCTGCCGACGTGGGCATTCCCGCAGACCTCAAAAACATCGTCAAGCGCGAGGATCTGGACTTTCTTTCGGAATCCGCCTTTGCGGACGCGTGCCGCCCCGGCAACCCGCGTGATACCTCTGTCGCCGAAATCAAGGCACTTTACGAGTCTCTGCTGTAATCTGACCGAAAATCCGCGCCGTAAAAACCGGTGCCGGATGTGTCAGGTTTATCCCATAAAAAAGGCGAACGGCAAGCCGTTCGCCTTTTTTGCGTATCACCCTACGCAACCATCGCGTAGCTTGGATATACAAGAAAGCCGCCCCGCATCGGCAGGGCGGCTTTACTGCCGGTTCAGCCCGGCTCCCCGGTTAATCGCACTGCACAAAAGCACCCAGCGCGGTCAGTTTGTCGGCAAGATGCTCGTAGCCCCTGCCGATCAGTGCCGCATTCCGCACCGTGCTTTCCCCCTTGGTGGCAAGTGCCGCCAACAGCAATGCCGCGCCGCCGCGAAGATCGGGGGCGGTCACCTCCCCTGCCGTCAGCACAGACGGGAAAATGCGTGCGGTGTTGCCCGACACGCGGATATCGGCACCCATCCGGCGCAATTCCTCCGTATAGCGAAACCGCGTGGGAAACACCGTATCGGTAACACGCGCCTCACCCGTTGCCCGCCCGCCAAGAGAAAACAAAGCCGCAAACTGCGGTTGCAGATCGGTCGGAAATGCGGGATACGGACCCGCCGCAAGGTCGGTATTCCGGTATTCGCCCGAGGAAATCACCGTAACCGCGGCATCCGAGACAATCACCTTCCCCCCCATTGCGCGCAGGGTATCCAGCACCGTACCAAGGTCACCGGGGGTAACCTCATTCACCGTTACCCGACCGCCGCACGCCATCCCGAACGCAAGGTAGGTTCCCGCCTCAATCATATCCGGGATCACGGTAAATTCGCATCCGTAAAGCCTTTTCCCGCCGTCCACCCACACGGTTTCACCGGGCGCGCCTTTGATTTTTGCCCCTGCCGCCGTCAAAAACGCGGCAAGCGCACCCACGTGAGGCTCCGAGGCGGCATTGCGAATCACGCTTTCGCCGTCTGCCGCGGTCATTGCCATCATCAGATTGGCAGTGGCACCCACCGAAGGCATTGCCAAGGTAAAATCTGCCGGGTGCAGTTCTCCCGACACGCGAAGAACCCCGTCCAGCTCCGAATTTTTTGCGCCGAGTGCGGCAAAGCCGGCAAGATGCTGATCAATCGGTCGTTTCCCGAAATCGCACCCACCGGCACCCGCCAGTGTTGCCAAGCCGAATCTGCCAAGCATACTGCCCAGCAG